>CAXYUU010000195.1:0-6707 GCA_964292015.1 uncultured Acetobacteroides sp. | reverse complement strand
GCAGGAATCGAAATATTGTTAATAAGATCCGAAGTATACTTGTAGTATACATCCCCCGAGCCTGAAATTCTATTCTTAAATAGTACAAAGTCGACTCCAAGATTGTACGATTTAGTTTCTTCCCACTTAAGATTAGGATCGTAAGCAATAGGTGAAATTACATTGTAGTATATTCCTCCAATTGGATACTGGTGTTTAAGATCTCCATATGTGTATTTTGACAATGCAGGGTAATCGTTAGTGCTGATGTCCTGCTGACCTGTAATACCCCACCCTAAACGTAGCTTAAGCGACGAAATAGAAGGAATATTTTTAAACAATTCTTCTTGATCGAGCTTCCATGCAATAGCAGCTGAAGGGAAAGTACCCCATTGGTTATTTCCAATGAATCTCGACGAACCATCTCTTCTAACAGTTGCGGTAACTAGATATTTATCAAAGATGGAGTAGTTTAACCTACCAAAGAAGGAAACAAGGTAACTCTCGGTCTTGTCATCTGCTTTTTTCACAATAGTTCCTGGAATGTTAGAGTCATTAGTAGTTCCTGATCTCCAGAAGTGCTGCCAAGAGTAACCTGCTGTTATGTCGATGTTACTTTTTAGAAAATCAAACGAATTATTGTAATTGAAGTAGAAATCTAACAATTCGTTTTTTTTCTTTTGATCGAAGGTATTGTTGATACCACCATCATAGAACGTAAAAGCAGCACTCGCAGGCGCGAAAATTTTCCCGTTACTTTTAGAGTAGTCGTATCCTAAATTAGTAACAGCCTTAAGACCTTCGATATATGGAATCTTGTAATCAACTTGCAAGTTGCCTATGCTTCGGTATGCATAGCCTTTGTCATAACGTTGCTCCAGCTGAGAAAGCGGGTTATATGCATACTTAAGTGGTTTCCCTGCATTATCGAGCCAAGTGAAATAGCCATTGTAAGGCTGAAACTTAGGATCGTTAGACATTGGAGTCTTGGTAGGATCATAAAGAAGCGACTCGTTAATAGCACCACCTTGGGTAAAGCGATTCTCAGAGTAGGTTCCTTTTAAATTGAGATTTATTGTTAAGCTCTTATCTAAGAACGAAGGCGACAGACTTAACGCCATAGTCGCCCTGTTTAATCCTGATGGCTTAACATTGCCATCTTGCTTAGTGTAACCCAACGATTCACGATATGGTAGAAATCCTTTAGTTCCAGAAATGCTCATGTTATTGTCAGAACTGAACGCCGTTCTCAGAATTTTATCTTGCCAATTAGTGTTAACATTAGGATCAGCAGCATTTATCACAGCCATAGCCTGAGGGTTACTGGCATAAACATTTTTTGCAAGGTCTACTAATTCTTTTGATGAAAGAACATCTAATGATTTCGTAGGGGTTGAAATGCTATTCTTACTTTCAAAACTAACATTAAACCCACTTTTCCCTTTTTTCGTTGTGATAATAATAACACCATTTGATGCACGCGCACCGTAAATTGAAGTAGACGAAGCATCCTTAAGAACGTTCATGCTTTCAATGTCATTGGGGTTTATTGACTGAAGAGCATTACCAACTCCAGATATGACACTATTATCAACAGGTACCCCATCAATAACAATTAGAGGATCGTTACTTGCCGATACTGATGACCCTCCACGTATACGAATCGTTGGAGATGATGTTGGGCTACCTCCATTTGATGTTACAGTAACACCAGAAAGTTTGCCAGCAATCAACTCTTGAGGTGAACTTGCCATACCTTTAGTAAAATTCTTAGAGGAAACTGCCTGTACAGAACCTGTTGCATCGGATTTCTTTACAGTACCATAACCTATTACAACTACCTCATCAATAGTTTTAGCCGATTCAGTTAGCTGTACATTAAGAGTTCCCCCTTCAACTTTTGAGGCAAATGTGGTATAACCCACAAATGAGAACACTACGGTTGCACCTTTTGATGCATTAATAGAATACGCACCGTTAATATCGGTGGCGGCACCAGTCGTGGTACCTTTCACAATCACGCTTACCCCTGGAAGACCTTCTCCAGTTTTCGAGTCAGTAACTTTCCCTGTAACCTTCAGTACCTGTGCCATTGCACCTACTGAAAATAGGGAAACTACCAGTAAGGTCATAAGGGATTTCCTTAATGCTGAAATGGGTAGTTTCATAATTCAAATGTTAATTTACGTTCTAGAAATTGACCTTTTTGCACCGCTAAGTTATTATAAGTCTAATACTGTTAAGCAGTGTTAGACCTCCGTTTTAACAGCAATCGTTTGCGGCGACGATTGCAAACGGCAAAACATGTTGCATAACATACATTCATAATGACCACTAATTTCTGTTATTGTTATGAGTAACATCTTTTTTTTTAAATTGTTTACTTTGTAGTCCCAAATTATAATCATGCAACACAATGAGGAATAGCCGAGTAACAATTAAGGATATTGCTAAAGAACTTGGATTGTCTGCTTCGACCGTATCTCGAGCGTTGAAAGATCATCCAGATATTAGTACTGACACGAAAAAGGCTGTTGTAGAACTATCACAAAAGCTTAAATATAAGCCAAATATGATGGCATTAAGCTTAAAAAACAGCCGAAGTAATGTTATAGGTGTCATTATACCAGAACTGGTTCACTACTTCTTCTCTTCCGTAATTTCTGGAATTCAGGAGGTGGCTGGCAAGCACAAGATGCGAGTAATCGTACAACAAAGTAACGAAAGTTTTGAGCAGGAAGACGAGGCACTAGATGCCTTTACCGATGGTTGGATCGATGGATTAATCATTTCGATATCAAAAGAAACAACAACATACGAACATTTAGACGACCTTCAGGGAGAAGGAATACCAGTTGTGTTTATTGACAGGCCCATTGATAGAGAAGATGTTGACTCCGTTGTCTTCGACGACTACAAGGGTGCTTACGATGCTGCAAAGTATCTTGTGAAAATAGGGCGAAAGAATATTGCGCACTTTGCTGGTCCTGCCTCTACAAATGTGGGCCGGGAGAGGCTTAAAGGCTACCAGCAAGCACTTATCGACAGTAACATTCCCTTAAATGATGATTTAGTTCTCTTTGCCGACACCTTCGAAAAGGGAGCAGCAGGGGTTGAAACATTGATTACAAAAGGAATTGAGTTCGATGCAATTTTCACCTGTAACGACTTTACTGCAATGGGAGTACTTAAAACCCTAAAGAAAGAGGGTTTACCAGTTCCCGAAAAAGTCGCTGTTATTGGATTTGGTGATGAAGATATTGCAAAAATGGTAGAACCACCTCTTACAACTGTTCGACAACCCGGCAAAGAGATGGGACGTGTTGCTATGCAAACTCTCATTGATAAGATCAACAATGTTCCAACCCAAAAAAGGGAGCACAAGTTGGAAGCAAACATTGTAGTTCGCGAAACGACCTAAGATTAATTTGAGGTAAAAAATCTAAGAGGCTGTCTTTCTACTCGAAGACAGCCTCTTTTTAATTGTACACGTGGTTGAGTGTGTTTTTATGTATTCAATTTTCAGAGGCTCGAAAACATTTTAAGAAAGCCTTTCTTTATATCGATGATCCTAAAAATTTACATCGTCGATAAAAAAAACTTTTATCGTCGATCCAAAAGATTTATATCGACGATCCACAAAGTTTTTATCGACTATATAAATCTTTGATATCGACGATAGTAAAACCTTTTATAGTCGATATCAATTCTAACTATCGCTTACTATCGTTTTGTTTGTAACTGATAATTTATTTCGATCATTATAGTTCGGTGATGTAGGACAATAAAAGCAGGGAAGAATATAAGAATAAGCCGATACTGTCCATATCGGCACTTCTACCTAAAGTAGATCAACATAAATTTGCGATTGAAGAAACATGAAAGTAATAGAGAAGTTGGAAAACATGCTAATGATATCGATACCTTATTTGCATAAACTCACCTAAAAATCAGTAGACATATATAATTAAGTCTAAAAGGAACTGTAGTTCTAAACATAATAGTTCTTTAATGTATGTTCCTTGTATAAAAGTGAGAGTACAAGTTTTACTGGCTAGATTCGCTGCGCCGAAATCACTTCGATTCTGAGACAAAAACAAAAACACCCTGATTGAACAAGAGACTCAAAAGGTATTGCATACTATAGCGACCTATCTTCAAGATTACATCCAATTATCAATTTCCCTCCTTCCATAGTATTCCCCTTTCATTTTCCCCTTCATTTTTTTCAAAGCTTTACATATAAATCTCCTTACGGACGGATAAGTATAAAATAATGCTGAAATCTAGGGAATAGAGTTAGATATATGAAGCATATCACTTCTTGAACTAAAAATATCTTCCAATTTTGGCGTTTTCCTCTACCATATTGTTGTTCATTATATGCAAAAAGAAGGGATGAAATATTTACGCAAACCATTGCGCTGGATAAACAATTACACGCACAAGTATGTTATAAAGCATAAATATGCAAATAAATGACAGGCAATGTACTATTGCAAACGATTGAAATGCCAGCATGCTGATTTAAGATATAGAAGACGTTGCATTTACAGAACTCTTTTCCCTATTTTTGGCCAGAGTTTTAATTTATTTTAACGTTAAATTTAAGCGCACACGATAATGAAATCGAAACCAAAACTGTCGTTTTGGCAGATCTGGAACTTGAGTTTTGGATTCCTTGGAGTTCAAGCAGGTTTTGCTCTGCAAAATGGAAACGTATCACGAATTCTCTCCAATCTTGGAGACGACTTACACCAGCTGTCATACTTTTGCCTACTTGCTCCTATCATGGGCTTGCTTATTCAACCTTTGGTTGGAGCCTCCAGCGATCGTACATGGAATAAACTTGGGCGTAGAAAACCGTTTATTTTTTGGGGTGCAATAGCAGCGTCACTAGGCATGTTTTTAATGCCAAATGCGAACTGGCTCGTAGCAATAATTCCGCCTATTGCATTTGGTGCAATCATGCTTGCGGTAATGGACGCTTCGTTTAACGTTACCTTCCAGCCATTTCGCTCGTTAGTGGCCGATATGACGCCTAAGGAACAAACAACAATGGGATATTCTATTCAAACGTTCCTCATTAATATTGGAGCTATTGTAGGATCGTTCCTTCCATACGCTTTAACGAACTACCTAGGAATCGCAAACACAGCACCTAAGGGGCAAGTACCCGACTCTGTTATCTGGTCGTTTTACCTTGGAGGATCGGTACTTTTGATATCGGTACTTTGGACAGTATTCCGGACTAAAGAGTATCCACCAAAGGAATTTGCCGAATATCAGGGAAATACTGTTGAAGAGGAGATCGTTGCCGAAAAGACAAGCTTCCTTAAAACGCTAACCAGCATGCCTCCTGTACTGAACCAACTTGCCGTTGTTCAATTTTTCTCGTGGTTTGCACTATTTACCATGTGGGTTTACACAACACCAGCTGTAGCCCAGCATATTTGGCATGCAGCAATAGGCGATTCGTCGTCGGCGGCATACAACGAGGCGGCCAACTGGGTAGGAGTTCTATTCGGGCTATACAGCGTTTTTGCTGCGCTATTTGCTATCGCGATGAACAAAATCGCCAATATTTTAGGTCGCAAGAAGACCTTCTCTGCGGCACTTTTTGTAGGTGCGCTAGGTTTCCTCTCCATCTACTTTGCTAAAGATCAATACGCGCTCATCTTTTCGATGGTAGGTGTTGGTATTGCCTGGGCTGCAATTCTTGCCATGCCTTACGCAATTCTTTCGCGCTCACTTCCAGCAGGTAAGACAGGAGTGTACATGGGAATCTTTAATATTACTGAAGTTGTACCTCAGATTGTTAGCGGAATTTTAGCAGGTACACTTCTTAAATACGTTTTTCACGAGCGTGCTATTTACATGATCGTTCTGGCCGGAATTTCTTGGCTTATTGCAAGCATAATGGTTTTTATTGTTAAAGATAAAAAGGAGGCCTAATCCTTTGCTAATTCACTGCTACAGTGGGAAATGGTTTTTATTATTAGAAATACCTTTGCGCCCATTTCTCGCTGTAACATGTATTTTGAATCGACAGTTAATTTTCAGTTAAAAGGTACGATGATGAGAGAGATTAAAGCCTGTATTTTCGACTTAGATGGGGTTATAGTCGATACTGCAAAGTATCACTATCTAGCGTGGAGAAGGTTAGCCGAAATGCTTGGTTTTGAATTTACAGAAAAGGATAACGAGCGTCTGAAAGGCGTGAGCCGTACTCGCTCGCTCGAAATTCTTTTAGAGGTTGGAGGCGTTTCCGCCACACCTGAACAAAAGGAGAAGTGGGCGCACGAAAAAAATGAGTGGTATGTTGAGTATATCACTAAAATGGGTACCGATGAAATCCTTCCAGGAGTCATCCCATTTCTTACCCAACTTCGCCAAAATGGCATTAAAACAGCGATTGGATCGGCAAGTAAAAATGCTAATCTCATTCTTACGCGACTTGGCTTGCTGAGCTATTTCGATGCAATCATTGATGGTACTAAGGTTAGTGCCGCCAAGCCCGATCCTGAAGTATTTGTTACAGCATCCCTGGCACTTGGGGTTGACACAGAGCACAGCGTAGTTTTTGAAGATGCTGAAGCAGGTGTAGAAGCAGCTAAGGCCGGTGGAATGTTTGCCATTGGTGTTGGGCATGTGGATATGCTACCAAAGGCAGATGTGGTAATTGGCGGTTTAGCCGATTTAGACTACGAAAAGTTTTTGATTTTGTT
>CAXYUU010000194.1:0-6723 GCA_964292015.1 uncultured Acetobacteroides sp. | reverse complement strand
AGGAGGTGACGCCGGAGTACAAAATTCCACTTCGTACCGCCCTGTACATCATACAGGATCGACATGGCAAGGCCTCGTTCGATGTACCGGTAACCGGCAACATCAAATCGCCAACGTTCTCGTACCGAAAGATCGTTATCAAAACGCTGGTTAACCTGCTGGTTAAGGTTGCCGTTGCGCCAATCGACTTTCTGGGCAAGGAGCTGGGCCTTAAAAGCGACATCCCCCGCACCATTCGGTTTGGCCTCGACCAGTGGAACCTAAATACCGAGCAGCACGTTACGCTTGGCGAGCTCGCGAAGATCCTAAAGGCAAAGCCAGGCATGGTGCTCACCCTTACCCAACACCTCGATACCGCAGCAGCCGAGCAGTACATGGCGCTACAGCTGGCCAAGGAGCAGTACTTCGTTCACCAAAACCACCTCGAAGGGAAGATGCTTACTACAGACAACGCCAACAATATCAGCAGCATGAAATCGGACGACTTAGGATTTACCGCCTACGTGGATAGCCTAACCAGCCAAACCAGCGGCAACCATTCCGCAAAGCTGCTGTCGATGTTTCCCAAGGCCACCATCGATGCCCGTATCGCCCAGCTGGTTGCCATGCAGCACAGCAGCATAGCCGACTATATGGTGCAAACGCTGGAGATACCTGCTACCAACCTAAAAATCATCACGTCGGCAAGCACCCGAGATGCAGCCGAGGCCGCCACCTTGGTTACGTACGCCATTCAGCTGGTGGTTGCCGGCGAGGAGAACGAGTAAACAACCGGTTCACCAGTAAAAAAGGCTGTCTCGAAATTCGACGACAGCCTTTTTTATGCCTTGTGGTCCATCGCTAGTCCGAAGCATCGGATTAAATAGCCGCGAGGCCAACCAACGAGCACACGAGATGGCTACCTGATAAAGTTGGTCATCACCTTGCCAACGGCGGTGGGTGCTGCAATGGTATCCTTGGTTTGCTCGCGCATTTGAAGCAGCCAGGCCATGTTGCTACCCAACACCTCCATAACCTGTACCCCTTCGCCATCCTGCGTTGCCTCGCCCGAGATCCTTCCGTGGATAATATTCCAGTAGTTGGAGGTGGCCAGCATCATTTCGGAGTAGGTTAGGTAGTGGTTTAGGCTATCGAATGTGGCCGAGCCACCCGAACGTCGAACGGCAACCACTGCGGCGGCCACCTTCTGACGAAACAGCCCTCCGTTTACGCCCGACACGTAGAAGGCACGGTCGAGAAAGCTCTTCATCGTTCCGGCAATACCGGCAAAGTGAACGGGCGAACCGATAATAATCCCATCAGCCTGCTTAAGCTGCTGTATCCACTGGTTCACCGGATCGGTGGTGATGGTACACTTCTCGTCGCGGTTCTTTGCGCACTGTCCGCAGGCAATACAACCCCTAACGGCCTTGTTGCCGACGTGGATAATTTCGAAATCGATTCCACTTTCGGTTAACGTTTTTCCCACCTGCGCTAAGGCTAGGTAGGTGTTTCCCTCCTTATGGGGACTTCCATTTACGGCAATTACTTTCATGCTATACTTGTGTTTTATTTTGTTGCGATCTGATTGTTGTAGGTTGTTCGTCCACCTGTACATCCTCCCTATTGCCATCATAGCAGGGCAACCGTAAGGTATGCCCTTATGTCCCCATTCGAGTGATTTCGCATTTAAAAATATTTAATCAACGCAAAACTATTTTAGATGGATGTAAGGGAGTTGTATCAATTACTGACACCCACTAACCACCCCGCCCTACAGGCACCCCTCCTTGGGAAGGAGGGGAATCGCGCTGAGGAAGTTTTATGGGTTACTCTCCAAGTTGGTGTTTCAATACCTGTACATACCTGTCACTCTTCACTAAATCTATTCAGCGCTATCCCCCTCCTTTCCAAGGGTGTTCGTTACCTATTATTGATGTAAATTAGTCATGCTCATCTTTTAAACACGAAATTTCTGCCCCCATTCGACCAGCAGTAGAAGTCTCGATCATTTTTAGCAACTTTGCCGATACAAATGAAGGCTATTCGTACCTAACGTGCAAGTACCTACCAAAATGTGACATAGTAACCAAAAAGGGTACCTAATGGGTAATCAGGAGTGTAGCAATCGATATCTTTTTAAAGACAAGGAGTATTTCTGTACGCTGGAGCTGGTAATGAGCATGATTGGGGGTAAGTGGAAGCCCATTGTGCTGCACCATCTTAAGGATGGGGTAATGCGTTCGGGCGAGCTGCAACGTAGCCTTCAGGGTATTGCCAACAAGATGTTTACCCAAACCGTACGCGAGCTCGAGGATACCGGACTGGTGGAGCGGATTGTTTACCCCACCGTTCCGCCCAAGGTGGAGTATAAGCTTACCCCCATGGGCGAATCGGCCATACCGCTTATCGATAGGATGGATAGCTGGGGTAAAGAGATCTGCGGAACGTTTAAGATGGAGTAGCGCTACCAAAAGTTCATCGCTGTCTCTTTTCAACCAAATTTCTTAAAGGCGCCCCCCTACGATTCTATCCTATTATAGGCCAAGATTACCAAACGAATCTTCGTCTGAAGTTTCCTTCAGACGAAGATTCATTTGGTACATACTCGGTTTAACGGAGAAGTTCATAGCAACTTCAGTTGAGATCGGAGCAACTTCACTTCAATGAGTGGCAACACCCAACTTCGTGGCTATTGTTTAGGTTGCTGTTGGGTTACGCAGTGAATCATCCCACCATTTGCGAATAGATTCCTCACATCAATTCCTACAACTGTTCGGGTTGGATATAAGGCTTGAATTTGTGCATTGGCAACGGCATCATGAGGGTCGTTATAGTTGGGAACTAACACCCTGTTGTTGGCAATGTAGTAGTTTACATACGAGCCCTTGTAATCTAAATTCTTGCCGTAGGTAGTTACAACATTGTTCTGTGTTAGTGGAAGTTTTATGAAAGTATAGGCTGTTTTATTTTTGTTTTTTGAAGCAAACAGCTTATCGATGTCATCTTGTTTTACCTCCCATTCTAACAAACTACTTTGCTCCATCGTTACGATGGTTGTTGCGTTACCAAATCTTGCAAATCCGTCGATATGCATATCGGTAATTTCAAGCCCTGCCATGCCGTCTAACCAAATAAAATTGGTCACCCCTAAGTACTTGGTAAATATCTCTTCGGCTTTGGCCTGTGTCATGCCCGAATTTCTATTGCTGTTTAAAATAGAACTTTTACATGCCATGGGTGTACCCTGCCCATCTATTTCGAAACTTCCACCTTCGTTAGTCATTATTGCATTTAAATCGACAAGGCTTTTACCTTGATCGGCAGCAACCTTCGACGGAATGACATTGCATTTAGAAAACTGAGCTTTTTTGCCCCAGCCGTTAAATCCCCAATCTTCAACGACCAAATTTCCAGCCTTATCTTTCACATAAATAGGGCCATTGTCTCTTACCCAAACATCGTCGGTTGGATAAATTTTAAAATCGACGTTGGATAAAGGGACACCTGCGGCGATCAACAAATCGGTAATTCTAGCCCTTTCGGTTTGGTCGTAAGCCACAACATGTACCTTTTCGCTACCTACCAAGGCTTGCGTCATAGCTACCCAGGTGGCATCAAGTCGGTTTCTATAGGTTACGCCATACTGATACTCGTGGGGCCATTGTAGCCAAGTGCCCTCGTGCTCCTCCCTCTCTTCGGGCATGGTGTACACAATTTCGCGAGTAGCCGATGGTAACACTATTGGGATACCTTCTTCATTTTGGCAAGAGGTAAGCATGGATGATAAAACCACCATTGATAAAATCACGTTGTCCATTATTTTGTTTTTTGATAGTGGTTACAAAGTAACACCATCTCTCCCTAAACGACTTTTCCTAAAACGACAACTACCTTATAGGAATAAAAATTTCTGTAATCATCTCATTTTCATTTACGACATCTAATCTAGATGTTAAATAGCATTCAACAATTGGACTACTATCAATTTCGCAGTCAATAAAATATATCCAACTATAATAAATCTGCCGATAGGTTTCAACTATTAAATCGTAGCTGCCAGTGTGAATAAACTTAATGTATTTCGCCCCAAAAATAGACTTAGTTAAATAGCTGTTACTACCCGGATTGGCACTTACGCAGGCTTCGTATCGGCATTTAGCTTTTTTAGAGACAAGCGGTTGGTCTAAAATTAAACCGTAGTAGCAACAATCTTCAACATCGGCCATTTCCTCCTCTATTTTATCCCAAAGTTCATTGATCGGTTCGTTATGGTAATCATCGGTAATGATGAGCTTGTAGTAGATATTTTTGGGTGGTAAATAAATAAATTCGTAGTCAACTTTTTGTTTGATACTTTTGCCTTGCTCGATGAAAGCATTAAAAATAGGCAGCCTATTTTTCCGAGCTTCGGAGGGAGAAATCTTGTATTCACTTTTAAAAGCCTTGTTCAAGGATGCCGGATTTTCGTAACCCACCTCATAAGCAATGTCTCCGACTGATTTAGAAGTATAAATCAACTTTTTATAGGCAACTTCAAGCTTTAGACGTTTCTGAAAGCTGCTAATGGTTTCGTTAAAAAATCGCTTAAATAGTCGTTGGCTATTTCGGTGTGAGTAGTTCAGTATCTCCTCAACTTCAGTCTTTGAAATCAAGGCATCATAATTTTCATCGATATGTTTCAGAATCCTGTCCATCACTTATGAATGAGAATGATTTGAAAAATTGGGGTAATAATCCTTCGTTAGGCGAAGGCTGCTCCTGCCTCAGTCTAACAAAGGGAAAGAGATCTGCGGAACGTTTAAGATGGAGTAGCGCTACCGCTAACCTTCCTTACGCCTTAGCCACCAGGCTAAGCACCTTGCCATTGGGGTAGCGCCAGGCCAAACCGGCTACCCCTTCCTGAACACCGACCACAATCCGTAGCCAAGCGCCACAACCGAGATACAAAGTTTGAGGAACACCCCGGTTGTCCATGTGGGGTCGAAAAAGATGCAGGTAACCACCCCGTAAACTCCTAAACCAGTAAAGAAGTAGCCGGTAGTGGTTCTTCTTTTTTGCTGCTGATCTGACATGGTATGCGTTTTTGTTTAGCGTATATTACTCTGTCAATATGTTGTAATCCTAAAGATACTCGAAGTTGGTCTAGTGCCTTGATATCTTATCAACATGCTACTAACGAACACTTTTAGAGGAATAGTTTAGAAACCGAAGATCCGGATACAATTAAGATACGGACCAAGTTATTGTGTTTTCTTTTATAAAACTGCCATCATGAGCATTGTAGATATACTCCTTCTCTATAATTGTATGATCGTGATTATCTATTTTATTAGAAAAAACCCAAATTAACAAATTACTAGAAGCATCAAATGTCATCTTTATTTTAGTTATATTAGGTATATAAACTCCATCCATTTTAGACTTTTTCTTTATCGCTTCAAATGAAACTAATTTTTCTTGAATAGTTTTTTTTTGAACATATGGAAATTCAATTTCTTCTACAACATCTCCATTTTTATCGAGTTCAATACTTGATGCGTACATACCAATACCAACATTTACATTGCTATATGAAAAGCATAAGCGATAGGTAGTTTTACTGTCTTTCCAATATGGGTATATGGAATTTAAAAAATTCAAATCAATTTCTTCACCAGAAATTAGCTTCATTTGCTTGTAATACTTTTCACCTACACGTTTCCGCAAATGATTTTTAATTTTCACAGACACACACTCTGGCAAATCAGCAAAACCTGTAATCTTTTTAGGATGGTATCCTAAATAACTAGGGCTCGATACACCTCCTGAAAAATAGATTAATTCAGATGCATTAATTCTAATATTATTCTTAACAATTAAAACTGTTATGGTGTCCTTTTGTTTCCTATTAATCTCTTTCCATATAAGTTTATATTTATAACTATCAACTGTAAAATAGTATTTTGAAGTTGAATCAACATTATATATTCTCAAAGTAGCATAACCATTTGAATCAGAAGCAAAACAATTATTAAACATTTTACCATTAACAAGAATGGTAGAATATATTTCTTTAGCAGGCAACTTTGAATCAGCGTATATATATTTAACAGCTGATTGTGAAAAACATTCTAAAGAAATTAGAGTAGTAATAATCAGAACTAAATTTCTCATACTATTTAATCTTTAAAATCACATCACGAGATTAATAAACACACAATCCATTAGCTAACCGTAGTCCCTGTTCTGTCATGCTGTGCGTTTTTTGTTTACCGTATATAATTCGTTCCAGACCAAAAGTAATCCCCATTAATGCCGCATAGGGCGTTTGCCCTCCGAAATACCTCAGTAGATGCGGCAACAGCTTGACTACTCACCATCCCCCGAGTTGCACTCGGGGCTATTCAGTTTCAATCCCTTCGGGATTATTACCATGGATAGACGGTTGTGTAAATCCCTTTAACAAATATAGACAAAACCTACTTGGCACAGGGGGGTCGCGTTCAAATCTGTTGAACCTTCCTCCAACATATTTTCAGCTGAATGCAGGTGGTTTTAACAATAAACGACACTCACCAACCACCCCGCCCTACTGGCACCCCTCCTTGAGAAGGAGGGGAATCACGCTGAGGGAACTTCGAGGTCTACTCTCCTAGTAAGCTCTTCGAAAGTTGTGAAAAAGTTCCACTCCTCACTAAATTTCTTCGGAGCTACTCCCCTCCTTTCCAAGGAGGGGTCGGCGCAGCCGGGGGTGGTTTTTTA
>CAXYUU010000193.1:0-6725 GCA_964292015.1 uncultured Acetobacteroides sp. | reverse complement strand
CTTAAAAAGTTACGTAAAATGACTTTGATCAAATAGACCACCATCATAGGCTGCCGCTACAACAGAACGTTGTTTTGCCAGATTTTGCTGGGACTTTTTCATTTTGCAAACAAGGTAGAAGGTGTATGGAGATAACCCATAACACTTATGAAAGTGTCGGTTAAAATGGTATTCGCTCAAGCAGGCAGCATCAGCTATCTCTTTTAGCGAAATCTCACGGTGACAGCTATTTTCAATAAGCTGCTTTGCCAAACGAATTTTCGACGATATTTTGTTGTCTTGTAAGCAGGGGGGGATTTCTGTTGAGCTGGCAATCAGCATTGCCACAATCTCATCGTATAGGCTAGCCAATCGTGCCGCTACATTTTCATATTCGGCCAAAGCATGAAACTCCCTTACCTTGCTAAGCAAATCGGGGTGGTTAATAGCAAGATCAGGAAAGTAGTAGGATGAATCTAGTTTTAGTGATATAACCTTATAGCTATGGTAGGAGCATCCTAAAGAGCTGCAGCTATGAGGCTCGAAGGGCTGAATAATATAAATATCGTTGGCGTGTAGGGTTCTCCTCTCTCCACGATAGGTAAACTCACACTCTCCAAGTTCTATGATGCCAAGGGTGTACGTAGCATGGAAATGAGCAGGGAAAGAATTCGAAATGTTGTATCCATGAGTTATAGATACTCCTTTTCTACAGCTTAATTCAAAGTGAATAATCTTTCCTTGCTCGTTTTTCATGCCGTAAACTTACAATAAAGCGGGAAAAAACTTTGCAAGTAAGAATAAACCCTCGTCGTTGGCCTTAACTAAGTGCTCTCTATCGGCTGAAATAAATCCAACCATCCCCTTACGGTAGTCAACCCTAGTTTGGCCTATCATACAATGACCCGATCCTCCCATAATCTCATGCAGCTCGGTGATTCCGGCATGTATGTGTATTCCAATTTCACAACCCGGATCAATTTTTACCAGATGGCAGCTCAGGCGATTGCCGGTACTTTCGCCCTTAATGATGTGCTTAAGAAATACCCCTTTAAAAGCGGCGTGTTCGTTCCAACTCAAGTTATCAACGTCAATACACTCGTCGTTGATGTATAACTTTCCGTTGGTGAAGCCATTTGTATCCATAATACTGTCGGTTTGATTATGAGGACAAAGGTATGCGGCATGGAAATGGTAAAATTGTACAATCTTGCTGTTTTGCGTGGTTAAAGTTTAGTGCCGTTTAGCAATGGAATTTGCAGGGAGGTGAGATGTTTTTATAAGGTGAGTTGTTGTAAACGTGGTTGTATTGCAAGTTTTGCTTATTCGATTTAGGAAAGTCGGATATACGGCGAATCTATCTGCATTTTTTTAGAATGGGTTGAAATGTTAGGGACTAAAAGAGGTTGAGTGGGAGGTAAATATTATAAATGTGTGTAAATGGGATTGTATTTATAGCCTATTCCAGCACCACCAAAGCGTTAATGTGATATATTTGCAATCGAACAATGCGATTTTTAACCTACATATTATCCTTCTACATCATTGTGCTCACCGCAATACCTTGCATTGAGCACCATGTGAATTATATGCAGAATAAAATAGAGATATCTCAAGCAGCGGCTAGCAGTCAGGATAACGATACAGACCACTGTTCCCCGTTTTGCACCTGTTGTTGCTGCTCCTTACCGGTTGTTTCGCTCGATCGTCCTATAGTGCTTAGCTGCTACTATTCTTTGCAGTGGCACTATTCCGAATACCTTTCGCACGACGTTACCGCGCCCTGTTCCTCTATCTGGCACCCGCCACAACTGAGCTAATTCCTAGATCCGTCTTTTTTGTAGTGTTTACGCTGTATATACAGCGTATCGCTTACCGTATTCTATAGGATTAACTTATCTCAGTATCATGATCGAACGTATCATTAACTTTTCGATAAAGAATAAATTTATTATCGGGCTATTTGTGGTTGCCTTAATTGGGTGGGGATCCTACTCGCTGTCGAAGCTCCCCATCGATGCCATTCCCGATGTAACCAATAACCAGGTTCAGATTATCTCGCTTGCCCCATCGCTGGCGGTGCAGGAGGTCGAGAGCTTTATTACGGCCCCCATCGAGGTTGCGGTGGCCAACATTCCCGATATCATTGAGCTTCGCTCGATCTCGCGTTTGGGGCTATCGGTAACCACGGTCGTATTTAAGGATGATGTCGATCTTTACTGGGCGCGACAGCAGCTGAACGAACGACTTAAGGAGGCCGAGGAGGTTATACCTGCAGGCCTAGCCAAGATAGAGCTGGCCCCCATTTCGTCGGGGTTGGGCGAGATATACCAGTACCGTCTGGCCGTTGATAAGGGGCTGGAGAACAAGTACACGCCCATGGAGCTGCGTACCCTTCAGGATTGGGTGGTGCGCCGCGAGATGCTTGGCACCTCGGGTGTTGCAGACATAAATGGCTACGGTGGATTTGTAAAGCAGTACGAAATTGCGGTAAATCCCGAACGTCTTAGGGGAATGAACATCACCCTAACCGATATCTTTCAGGCGCTGGAACGGAATAACGAAAATACCGGAAGTGCCTACATCGACAAGAATCCGACGGCCTACTTTATTCGTGGCATCGGGTTGGTGAAAAACTTGGAGGATATTGAAAAGATTGTGGTGAAGTCGAACCCATCGGGCATTCCCATACTTATTAGAGATGTGGCCACCGTGCAGTACGGCAGTGCCACCCGCTACGGCGCGTTGGTAGTCGATACTACCGAAGCGGTAGGCGGTGTGGTGATGATGCTTAAGGGGGCAAACGCCCATGAGGTTATCGAAAATGTCGAAACTCGTATTAAGTCCATCCAAAAATCGTTGCCCAAGGGCGTTACTATCGAGCCTTTCCTAAATCGTTCCGACCTGGTTGGGCGCGCCATAGGTACGGTATCTAAAAACCTTATCGAGGGTGCCCTAATTGTCATCTTTATACTGGTACTACTGCTGGGCAACCTGCGCGCCGGACTTATTGTGGCCTCAGTAATACCGTTGGCCATGCTATTTGCCCTTTCGTTGATGAACCTCTTTGGCATATCGGGCAACCTGATGAGCTTGGGGGCAATCGACTTTGGACTGATTGTGGATGGGGCGGTTATCATTGTCGAAAGCGTGGTGCACAGAATAGGCCAGAGCAAGCACCACCATGTGGGCATCGCACGGCTTTCGCAGCAGCAGATGGACGAAACCGTATTCGAATCGGCCAAGCGTATGATGAGCTCTGCAACCTTTGGGCAGCTTATTATCCTTATAGTTTACCTGCCCATCATGGCGTTGGTAGGCATCGAGGGAAAGATGTTTCGCCCAATGGCCCAAGTGGTGGCGTTTGCCCTTCTGGGAGCAACCATCCTTTCGCTTACCTATGTTCCTATGGCTTCGGCGCTGTTCCTAAGTAAGAACACCCAACACAAGCGCAACTTCTCCCACAAGCTCATGGACTGGTTTCATAGGGCATTTACCCCCATCATTGGCTTTGCTCTTAGGCGTAAGCTGCTAGTTTCGGTGTCAGCCATTGTGCTACTTCTTTCGAGCCTGTTCCTGTTTTCGCGTTTGGGTGGTGAGTTTATCCCCCAGCTCGAGGAGGGCGATCTTGCCGCAGGAGTAATGACCCTACAGGGTGGTTCGCTGTCGAATACCATCGAAAAGGTGGAGGCCGCCAACAAGATACTACTTGAAAATTTCCCTGAGATTAAGCACGCCGTTTGTAAGATCGGCGCTAGCGAGATACCTACCGACCCCACTCCAATGGAGACAGGCGATTACGTCATCACCCTTAAGGATAAGAGTGAGTGGACCAGCGCGAAAACCCGTGAGGAGCTGGTGGAGAAGATGGAGGAGAAGCTGGTGGTGCTAGCCGGTGTTAAGTTCGAGTTTCAACAGCCTATTCAGATGCGCTTTAATGAGTTGCTATCGGGATCGAAACAGGATATTGCCATCAAGATATTTGGCGATGACCTTAATACCCTTTCTGAAAAGGCTGCGGATGTCGAGCGGATAATTACGCGTATCGAAGGTGTCGAGGATATCAACGTGGAGAAGGTAACGGGGTTGGCGCAGGTGCAGGTGGAGTACAACCGCGACCGTCTAGCCCAGTATGGCCTTTCGATTGACGATGTGAACCGCGTACTACAGGCCGCATTTGCTGGGAGTCAGGCCGGAGTGGTGTTCGACCAGGAAAAACGCTTCGGGTTGGTGGTTCGTTTAGATAAGGATTACCGCCAGAGCCTCGATGATGTGAAAAATCTCACCGTTCCCCTGCCTAATGGAGGGGCGATACCTTTCGAGCAGGTGGCCGATGTTCAGATAAAATCAGGACCAGCACAGGTGTCGCGCGAAAATACCAAGCGCCGCATAACCATTGGCTTTAATGTTCGCAACCGCGACGTGCAAAGCGTGATTGCTGAGGTTACCAAAAAGATAGATAGTAAGGTAATGCTACCCACAGGCTACTTTGTAACCTATGGTGGTCAGTTCGAGAATCTCGAAGCGGCTAAAACTCGGCTCTCCATTGCTGTTCCTGTTGCCCTGCTGCTAATTTTTGTGCTACTCTACTTCACCTTTCATTCGGTAAAGCAAACCCTACTCATATTTACCGCCGTACCGATGTCGGCAATTGGCGGGGTGCTGGCGCTTTGGATGCGCGATATGAATTTTTCGATATCGGCAGGTGTAGGGTTTATTGCCCTGTTTGGGGTGGCGGTGCTAAACGGCATTGTGCTCATTGCGGAGTTTAACCGGCTCGAAAAGGAGGGGGTTTCGGATATTACCGAACGGGTTCTAAAGGGATTACACACCCGCTTACGTCCGGTAATTATGACCGCAGCGGTGGCATCGCTAGGTTTCCTACCCATGGCGCTATCGTCGTCGGCAGGTGCCGAGGTTCAAAAGCCGCTGGCAACGGTGGTTATCGGTGGACTGATGTCGGCAACGTTCCTAACGCTGGTTATTCTACCCATCTTTTACATCTTCTTCTCGTCGCATAGCTTTAGAGCCTTCTTTAGGCGTAAATTCTTTAAGAAACCTCCTGTAGTGATGCTGTTTCTGATCGGTTTACTGTGCTTCGGTACGGCAACGGCTCAGCAACATCAATCCATAAGCCTAAAACAGGCGGTTCGAATGGCGTTGGATAGCAACCTAGCCGTTCGCTCATCGGCCTATTCGGTTGATGTGCAGAAGTCGTTGAAGGGAGCGTCGTGGGATCTTCCAAAAACACAGGTCTCGGGCGAATACGGACAGTTGAGCTCCAATACCAAGGACAACAGCATTGCCGTATCGCAGTCGTTTGCCTTCCCTACAGTTTATATCAACCAAAATAGGTTGGCAAAGGCAAATGTTCGGAGTAGTGAGTGGCAGCTACAGGCTTCACAGCTCGAGGTGGCCACGCAGGTTAAGCAGGTGTACTACCAGCTTACCTATATCTACTCGAAACAGCGTTTGCTAGTGTATCAGGATAGCCTGTTCTCGGGCTTTTACCGTGCGGCGGCACAGCGGGCACAAACGGGCGAGACTAACCGTCTGGAAATGGTTACCGCACGTTCGCAAAGCCTAGAGATGAAGAACCAGCTACAGCAGGTAACCGCAGATTTAGCCATCTTTAAGCGAAAGCTGCAAACGCTGCTCAACAGTCCGGCCGAGCTTTCGCCTACCGATACGGTGCTACACCGTTTGACGTTTACGCCAGCTGCCGATACCTTGGTGTTGTCTGTAAATCCATCGATGGGGTACGTGCAGCAGCAGGTCGCAGTTGCCGAATTCGAAAAGAGGGTGGAGCGTAGCCGCATGATGCCCGACTTTACGGTTGGCGTAACCAGCCAAACTATTAAAGGGGTTCAGGAAATAAACGGAGTACCCCGCACGTTTGGTGCAGGCGACCGCTTTACTGGCGTGCAGGCAAGCATTGGAATCCCCCTTTGGTTTTCGCCCTACAGCGCAAGAACCAAAGCTGCCCGATTAAAGGAGCGAATTGCCCAAACTAATGCCGAATACTACTCCAAATCGCTTTCGGGGAGCTACCAAGCCTTGCTAGGCGAGTACGCTAAGTATCGAACTAGCGTAGACTACTACGAAAAGCAGGCAGTACCCGAGGCCGAAATCATAATTGAGCAGGCAACCAACAGCTATAGGGCAGGGGCGATGGACTACTTACAGTATATCCTAAACCTTAACCGGGCGTTAAGCATTAAGCAAGGCTATCTTGATGCGCTTAATAGCTACAACCAAACCATTGTTTCGATAGAGAGTATTACCGGTAAGATATTTTAAACCAGAACTACGATGATAAAATATAAAGTTATACTAGCGGCCATCATGTATGGCTCGCTTACAGTCCTAACCTCGTGCAGTGGTTCTACCAAGGCCGAAACCAAGGAGGAAGAGGTTATTCCCGAAGATATTGTGGAGCTGCGAGCCGATCAAATTAAGCTGGCCAATATCGAAATGGGTGCATTCGAAACCCGATCGCTTAGCGGCACCCTTAAGGTGAACGGAACCGTATCGGTTGCGCCTCAAAACCTGGCAACCGTGTGCATGCCCATGGGCGGATTTGTAAAGAACACCTCGCTGATGCCTGGTAGCGCCGTACGAAAGGGGCAAACGCTGGCCATCCTCGAAAATCAGGACTATGTAGACATCCAGCAGAGCTACCTGGGGGCAAAAAGTAAGATAGAGTTTGCAGAGGACGACTATAACAGGCATAGCGAGCTATACAA
>CAXYUU010000192.1:0-6755 GCA_964292015.1 uncultured Acetobacteroides sp. | reverse complement strand
TCGGTGTTAAAGTCGTAGCTGCCCGCGCAGGTTAGGTCGGCATCGCGGCTGTTTCCCCGGGAAAAGAAGTCGTAAAAGCGACCTTCGCGGTTTAGGGTAAGGGCAATGCCGGTGTAGCTGTATCCGTGGACGTATAGGCTGCTGAACTTTGCCTCGGTTACCGATCTGTTCACCAGCCATCCGTTGGTTTCGCCAGCCGATTTAATGGTTCCGGTAAGGGGGCCGAGCTCCTTCGAGTCGAGTATTTGGCCTAAGTTGAGATTCGTGCTTGTAACGTTTAGCGAGTAGGCGTTGGTGTGCCCCATCCGCTCTTTGGTATCTAGCGATGCAACGACGCTGCCCGCTGTCGATGCCACATCGACCGACGAGGTAAATGCGGCAAACTTGCCGCTAAAGTAGGCGTTCAGCTTTAGCTGTCCCATTTTGCCCATAATACCCTCCACGTTGTCGCCCTGTTCGCCTACGAATGTTTTAATGAGATGACCCAGCTCCTTACCGGTTGAGGTAAGGTCGAGCACGTTGCCTCGCCATACCGTATGCTCGGCATCGGGTAGCCCAACGATGGAGAAGTTTAACGACAGCTTGGTGCTGTCGCCCGATCGGAATTCGAGGTTGTCGCTGCGCAGGTTGCTTACTGGGCCACGTACCCTACCGTCGAGGTATCCCTTCAGGTCCCACTCGTTCAGGGCGGGAGCAAAGTAAGCAATGGTTTTAAAATCGACGAGCGAGTTGTTGAACAGCGCATCCATCTTTACCTTATGTACGTAGTCGGTCCAGTCGGTAAACCCGTTAAACCGGAATATGATGTGTGAGGCGTTTACCTTGCTTTGGGGCGTGATGATGATGGCGTTGGATAGCTTAATCTCCGTTGGCGAGAAGTCGACATCGGCCTCGAGGTGCTGTAGCAGGAAGCCGCACTTTTCGTAGGCGCTGATGTTTTTCATCTTTGCCGTAATCTTCGATCCGTCTATTCGGATATTGCGCAGGTCGACGTTGATGTGGCGGATGTCCAAATCGGTGTAGTTCATCCCTTGGGCAAGCTGGTCGTGCTTCCACTGGCGGTACTTAAAGGCGAAGTCTACCAGCTTAAGGTTGTGCACGCGAAGGCTAATTTCCGATTTCTTTTTGGTGGTATCCTTGCTGGCCAGGGCGTCGAGGATGAACTTTAGGTTCAGCACGCCCAGGGAGTCCTGCTTGAGGTAGAACTTGCCGTTGTCGAGCTCGGTGGTGCCTATCGAGATGTAGTTCTTGCTGAGGTTGTACCCGCGTAGCGAGGCGTAAATGCGGTTGGTGTACATCAGCGTATCGCCGTGCTGATCCTGTACGTAAACTTTATTGAGCCGGAGCTTGTTGAAAAAGGCGTAGTCGACCGACTCGATGCTAATTTTTGCGTTAAATTTCTCGGAAAGGATGTTGGTGATCTGATGTACGACGAAAGTTTGTACTTTTGGGCTCTTTAGTACTAAAAAAAGTATCAGCGGTATTGTTATCAATATCAGTACCGTGTAGGAGAATATCTTGTACGCTTTTTTTAGGGGTGCCTTTTTCGTCATGCTGACACAAAACTAGCATAATTTAATTTTTTTACACAGCTTTAGGCTATGGCAATTACAATTTTAGCAATAGAATCTTCGTGCGACGATACTTCGGCAGCCGTGATCAGCGATCAGGTGCTGCTTTCCAACATAATTGCCAACCAGGAGGTGCACCAAAAGTATGGCGGGGTAATCCCCGAGCTGGCCTCGCGGGCGCATCAGCAAAATATCATTCCGGTTGTGCATAGGGCGTTGGAGGTGGCCCATATTGGGGTTGCCGATATCGATGCCATTGCCTTTACCAGCGGGCCCGGATTGCTGGGGTCGTTGCTGGTGGGCACCTCGTTTGCCAAGGGGCTATCGCTGTCGCTCGACGTTCCGCTGGTTGAGGTAAACCACCTTCAGGGGCACATCCTGGCTCACTTTATTCAAAAGCCGGGCGAAGAACCCCGTCAGCCCAGCTTCCCCTTTCTTTGCCTGCTGGTATCGGGCGGCCACTCGCAAATTGTGGTGGTGCGTAGCCCACTCGACATGGAGATTATCGGGCAAACCCTCGACGATGCCGCCGGCGAGGCCTTCGACAAGTGCGCCAAGGTGATGGGATTGCCCTACCCCGGTGGCCCGCTTATCGACCAGCTTGCTGCACAGGGAAACCCCACCGCCTTTAAGTTTGCCAAGCCACAGGTGCCCGAACTCAACTACAGCTTTAGCGGGTTAAAGACCTCGTTCCTCTACTTCCTAAGGGAGCGTGTTGCCGAAAATCCCAACTTTATAGAGGAGAATATGCCCGACCTTTGTGCCTCCATTCAGCACACCATCATTGCCGTGCTCATGGATAAGCTCCTGAAGGCTGTGAAGCTAACTGGTATTCGCGAGATTGCCGTTGCCGGTGGCGTTTCGGCCAATTCGGGGTTGCGCAACACCCTGGTAGAGGTGGGCAAGAAGCGGGGTTGGACGGTGTTTATCCCCGAGTTTGGCTACACCACCGACAATGCCGCCATGATTGGCATCGCCGGCTCCTTCCACTACATGAACGGGGAGCGTGCCACCCTCGACGTGGCTCCGGTGACGAGGATTAAGATGTAGGGGTGAAGAAGCTATACGAAGAATATTGAAGTTAAAGAAGTCAGAGAAGTTAGAGAATAAGCATGACCCCATCGTGATACTTGAGTCGTGCATCGTGATACTAAATATACCCCATGCTAGCAGTTATTTCGCCCGCCAAATCGCTCGACTACACAAAGCCTGTTCCGGTTTCGGAGTACACGCTACCCCAGCATCTCGACCAGTCGCAGCGGCTTATCGATTGCCTTCGCGAGCTACCTCCGGCCGAGATCGGGGTGCTGATGTCTATCAGCGATAAGCTGGCGGTGCTCAACTTCGAGCGGTTCCAGCAGTGGCGCCTGCCCTTTACGGTGGATAACGCCCGCCAGGCGGTGTACGCCTTCGATGGCGACGTGTACGATGGCCTCAACATTCGCACCCTTACCGCATCGCAGGTGGAGTATATCGCTAGGCGGCTGCGCATCCTTTCGGGGCTGTACGGCGTGCTTCGCCCGCTCGATCTCATGCAGCCCTACCGCCTCGAAATGGGGAGCCGTCTTGCTGTCGATGGCGCAAAGAACCTGTACCAGTTTTGGGGATCCCGCATTACCGATGCCCTTAACCTCGAATTGGCGAACGAGGAAAATCCCACGCTGGTTAACCTGGCCTCGGAGGAGTACTTTAAGTCGGTGGTGCCGGCCACCCTCAAGGCCCGTACGGTAACGCCGGTGTTTAAGGAGTACAAGGGCGATAAGCCTCGGATTGTGGCCTTCATGGCCAAGCGTGCCCGCGGTATGATGGTGCCCTTTATGCCCGAGCAGAATAGGGAGGAGGTGGACGATCTCACACCCTTCGACTCCGGCGGCAACGCCTACAGCCACGAGCTGTCGGTGGGCGACAGGTGGGTGTTTGTGCGGTAGGATAGTAGGTGCTCGCTGTTTTATCGGTTAGCGAGGCTCTGCAAATACCGATACCAGCAAGCTGTACGGGTATATTCACTGGTACCAATTCTCCCTAGCGCTAGTAGGGGCGGGGAACGTACCAACCCTTCGACAAACGATTATGCAGAGGTAGGTTTCGGCTTGCCTCTTTTTTATGGGTGCCCACCAGCCGCTGCCTTGGGGGTGTCGGTTACTCGTTTTATTCCTCCGGTAGCTTGTTTTTGGGCTCCAGTAGCTCGGTTTGCCCCTCCGGCAGCTTGTTTTTGGGCTCCAGTAGCTCGGTTTACCCCACCGGTAGCTACTATTTGGACGTCGGTAGCTCGGTTTACCCCTCCGGTAGCTGCTATTTGGACGTCGGTAGCTAAGGTTTCCCCTCCGGTAGCTCCTTTTTTGGTGTCGGTACGAGCTACCGGGCCCGAGAAAGTAGCTACCGGCTACGAAAGCTAAGCTACCGGGCGTGAAAGTGTAGCTACGGCCCAACAAATACCAGCTACCGGGTAGGCCAGCCGAGCTACCGATGCCTCCAACCGAGCTACCCGTCAGTAGATGCCAGCTACCGGGGGTATCATCCTTGCTACCGGCCACGAAAGTCGAGCTACCCGCCACCGGGCATGCCACACCTGCGGCTCGATCGTCCATCGCACCCATCTACCTATTGTATCTGCTCAATCCTTAGCCTCCTCGCGTCATTTTACCCCTTACGCTTAACCGCTTCTTCACAAAAACATAATGTGGGCGATTTACACGCTTAACCTTACGGTTGTAGCTTTACGGTATAAATACGATACGAGCATGACAACAAAGAACCCAATACCTCCCAAGCGCATCGCCCTGCTATACCTCAAAACTGGTGGCGGGCACGAGGCTCCCGCCCGATCTATCGCCTCGTACCTGAGCCACAAGTACCCCGATAGCTGCGAGCCCCTGCTGTTCGACTGCCTCGAAAATGGCCCTCGCTACGTGAATGCCGTGGTGCAGGATGGCTACCGAATGGTGCAGAAGCGGGCGCAGTGGGTGTACTCGGTGCTGTACGAGATGAACAAGTACCGACCCTTTTCGATGCCCACCCGCCTGATGGTGAACAAGCCCATCAAGGATTACGTGCGCGAGGTGGTGCTGCCTACCAATCCCGATAAGATTGTGGTGCTCCACTTCTTTATCATCAAGCCGGTGGTGGAGCTGCTGGAGGAGCTCGGGCTACCCATTAAGGTGGAGGTAATCGTTACCGATCCCTTTACGGCTCACCCGCTATGGTTCTTGTGCAAGGGCCCGAGCTACGTGCTCTTTAGCGAGCGGCTCAAGAAAAAGGTGCTCAAGGAGGGATGGGTTGCCGAAGATAAGCTTGCGGTGTTTCCGTTTATGGTTAACTCGCGCTACGAGCAGCCCATGAGCGCGGCGCAGAAGCAAACGGAGATGGAACGCTTTAACATGGATACCACTAAGAAAACCATACTTCTGCTGGGTGGCGGCGATGGAATGCCAGGAGCTTCGAACATCCTGCGAAGTATGGTTGACCTTAAGGTGGATGCCAACGTGGTGGTGGTTTGCGGGCGCGATAGCGAGCTGTACCAGTCGCTGGTGGGGGCCAGCTTTAAGGGGGTGTTTGCCTCGGTAACCATCTTGGGGTTTGTCGGTTTTGTGTACGAGCTCATCAGCATTGCCGATGTGGTGGTTACCAAGTGTGGACCCAACACCATTATGGAAATTTTGATGTGCGGGAAGATCCCCATCGTAAGCTCGTACATCTGGGAGCAGGAGAAGGGCAACCTCGAGTATGTGATCGACAACGGACTGGGGGTGTACGAAAAGTCGCCGATGAAAATCGGGCGGCAGGCGCTTCGGTTCATCAAAAACGATGGCATGATGGAGCAGTACCGCCAGCGCGTGGCCAGCTTGCACATGGTAAACGGCACCCGCTCGGTGTCGGAGTACATTTTTAATGCGGGTTAGATATGAGATAATAGATATGAGATGTTAGACATGAGATAATAGATTTGAGATGTTAGATTCTTTCTAATTTCTAATATCTCAAGTCTCAAGTCTCACATCATACACACACCTAAATTCGACGGTATGAAAATTCTGGTAATATCGGATTTGCACCTGGGAAATGGCGACCGCTTCGGAACATTCGAGTGGAGTGCCGACGACTTTATCCTGCTACTCAAGGATACCATCCGGCAGCAGCGCATCGACCAGGTGGTGCTCAACGGCGATATCTTCGAGCTCTACAAGTACACCTTTAAGGCCGCCTACCGGAAGAATAGGGTGCTCATCAGCTATTTCAAATCGATAAACGCCATCTTCCTAAAGGGTAACCACGACTTTATTAGTCCGATGGGAAAGTTCCAGCACCTGATGGTCAACTCGCAGGGGCGCAAGATCTACATCGAGCATGGGCACGAGGCCGATTTCCTGAACGGAACCCGCCTAGGCCGAGCCATCGGTTACGGCCTGCACGTGCTTCTGAAGACAATTGTCGGGTTTAAGTGGGTCGAGCGCATCTACTTCGACACGCTGATGACGCTTGAGGAGGTAAACAAGGTGCCTCGGAAGTACAACACCTATAAGTACCTTAAGCATGCGCTAAAGCTGCTCCGAACCTACGATGTAGTGGTGCTTAGCCATACCCATAAGGTCGAAAACCACAGCACCTACTACCTATCCTCCAAAAAGCAGTACTGCAACACGGGTAGCTGCACCCTTGGGCGCTTTCAGGGCGTGGTGGTAGACACCGAAACCCTGATATGCGACACCATAAAGCTGTCGAAGAAGGAGTGTATGGCAGCCGTGGCCAACCTGCGGCAGGACGTGGCAAAACGGGTGAGGCGAATTGCCTAGCTGCCTTTAGAAAAGGTTGATGCAGGTTACCGCTGCTTCTGTTCCCTTTTCATGGAGTAGTACATGGCCGCAATAACCAGCAGCATGGCTCCAATGTTCAGCAGGGTACCTCGGCTGGCGCTCCAGGTAAAGCTGGCGTAGTCGATGCGGTACAGGTTGACAACGATTAAAATAACGCCAAGTGCGATGAAGAGTAGTCGGAGGTTTCGTTTAGTCATAGCGGGTGTAAATTTGGTACAATGATAGCATAAAATGTGGTTAGTTCGAAACGGTATTCTCGCCAGGAGCAGGAGGCTGGCAGGTCTAGCCTTTTTCGAGTACACAACCCGCCTCGGTAAAACAGGAAGAGACCCCCATGGTGGTGGCCTCTTTTTAGTTTTCATGGTATGCTCCT
>CAXYUU010000191.1:0-6763 GCA_964292015.1 uncultured Acetobacteroides sp. | reverse complement strand
TATAGGTAAAACACACATGCCTTCCCCTCAGGGAGCAAGTGCCAAATTCGTTCCTGCCAGTTCCATTCCCCTTTCCACCCAGCTGGGGCTGCCGGTAAGTACCACGCATATGCTGTCGTCGGGTGTGGCGGGTAGCATGGTAGCCGATGGAGGTGTTAATAATCTCGATTTTAAGACAGTAAAGACTATTCTTTCTGCATGGGTGCTCACCATACCGGTTACGGTAGTGCTATCGGCTGGTATATTTCTTCTTTTAAGATGGATTATTCTTTAGGTTGAATAACACGGAAAAACATTACATCGCATATACCACAAGGGGCCAGCAGACGAATCTGCTGGCCCCTTGTTTATTGTTCTGGTATTTCGCACGAGTTGCCTAATCGGTATTCCATCATCTGGACATAGATGGCGACAACCTTGTTTGGTAATGTTTTTGTATCTACGTTAATTCAATCATAGTGAGGCTTATACAATGAAAGGAAATAGGCATCCCACTTATCGTATCACCTCGCCTAAAGCTTGTCGTATAGCCTACTTCGATAGAATAGGTTGAGGCAGGAGCCTCAGCCTAACGGGGTAGGGCTGGTTAAGCTACCTTACCAGTTCATTACCACCCTAAACTTGCTACTTGGTGGAACAATAGCGGTTTTGAAGTCGCTGTACTGTACGTACACTCTTATTGAACCTGGCTTAAAGTCGAAGTCGTATGTTTCTGTCCATAGGGCAGCTGCTTCGGCTTTGTGGGTGATAAAAGGTAGGGGAACTTGTACGTCGTTGTTGTACTTGTATACAAAAATATTTCCATTATCGGCAATAAAGGGGATGAGCTTCGGGATCGCAAAATCGGCATAGTAATACGAGCCGTTCGCGTTTACGCTTCCTTCAAGTGTCCACTGGTTTACCGTCCAGTCCGATACATTCCAATTGGATCCATCGCCCGTAGGTCCTGCTGGGCCTGCTGGTCCATCATACCCCGTTGGTCCCATTGGGCCTTCGCATCCTAGAAGTAGGACGGACACTACAAGTAAAGTTAGAAGTCTTTTCATGGTATTGAGCTTATTTAAAATTTGGCATGGTTAAAGGGCCGGGTAGTACCTACATTACCATTGACGAGCATGCAGCAGTGCCAAAGTACGCCAAAGCCTGCATGTGGTAGCGCTTTAATCCATAACCAAATATAGCAAAAAACTTAAACGTAGCAGCTGGTGGAGGCTGCACTTTTTACTACAGACTTAAGGCCGCTACATACGTACCCCGTGTGCCTATTTAGAATGCGGCTAGCAGAGGGCGTATAAATAGCCACCGCTTAATTTTTGGGTACCCTTTTTATTTTCATTCCATCCTTGAAATCGATATACTTCTCCGTTACAACAGTAAAAATGAAGTATAGCGTTAGAAGTACCCCAAGGGTAAGACCAGCTACTACTAAACCATTAAGGTTCTCAAAGTTACTAGCTGCATAGTAAGTAGTAAGCCCTAGAACAAAGACAAATGGTAGTACATTTAAGACCTTCTTCATGTTGTTTGTCGTTTTGATACGTCTACTTTACTCTCCTTGTCTGAATCACAGATTAAGCGGATTGTGCGGGGCTTAACCCTTGTAGCCTATAGCCTACTTGGAAAGAATCGACTGAGGCTGGAGCCTCTGCCTAACGAGGTGTTTAATGGTTTACAGTATTTGATTTCAGCTTCTATTAAGCTTGTTTTAAAAATAATACTTTCTCCTTCATAACTTTCAAACTCACATTCACATGTTTGATTATATCCTTGTTTTTTTAGCTCTTCGATATCTTGACATATTTTCTCTAAATCTAGAGAGTTAGTAACAATTGAATCAAAGGTAATCTTGTCGAAGTTATTTGTAAAATTGCTAATTGTTTTAAAATTATTGAATTCATACTTAAATATGATACAATAAAGTCTGCATATACGAGAATCAATATGTGTTGGCTCAAGAATAATTGCTGAGTCTAACATCTGAATCGCATTTTCGATTTCTCCGCAACGAAAAAGTGAAGTACCGAGAGAAAAGTAAGTAATGTAAGATTTAGGAACGTATAATGATTTTCTGATTTTATATTCATCAAAAAATGTTTTGTAATGTGTTTTGCTAAGGAATTTATATTTAGGGAATAGTGTAGTAAACTTCTTTAAATCATTTTTCTGAGGGTTTAAATATCTCAATGAGTTTTTATCCCATGTATACACATATATTAAGGTTCCGTTTGATGTATAATCACTTACTTTATTAGTTTTATCTTCGTCTATTTCAACTTTTGTGCGCACATTGCCATTAGGCCAGTATTCTGTTTGTTGATTAGTGAGGAATCCATTTTTAAATTCTATTTCACGATTAATCCTGCCTTTTTTATCGTATTCAGCTACCTTACCGTCAATAATGCCGTCCTTTATAAATCCCCTTCTTTTAAGTGCACCATTTATGCTATAATCAACAAATGGTCCAGTATATTTATTTTTAAGTTCTTTGTCAAAAATTATTCCAGTTCGTAATGTGAACTGCCTAATGTTAGGAATTATTCTTAACTCATTTGGTCGGTTAAGCATTTCTTTTGTATTAATAATAACAATAGAATCTGAACTGTAACCTAGTTTTTCTATTTCTATGGAATTTGTAATGATTCTATAATTTGCAATCTCGTCGTTATGTATTAATGTGTCATATTTGTCATGATAAACAACATATGGCGTGTTGTCAAAATAAGCGACAGAGTCAATAATATAAAGGGTTTTATTTTGCGCTTTAATGATGTTTGAAAAAAGAATTAAAAAGCAAACAAAAGCAATTGTGTTAATAGTTTTCATCGTGAAAATACAAATTTAATGTACTGTAATTAGTTTATGTATGCATCTCTATTTCCTCGTTCGGCGAAGGCTCCTACCTTCGTCGCCTCTATCCTTGCAGGCTCCCGCCTACAAAAGAAGATATGCACTAGGCTTAACACTTGCAGGCTATAGCCTACTTAGATAGATTCGACTGAGGCTGGAGCCTCAGCCGAACGGGGGTGTATTAATACTTATTTTATTAGTTTGTTATAAATCAATTCACTATAATGTTTTCTTTAATCTTTTGTATTTCATAATCAAGAAGACCTTTCGTAAAGCCAATTCCATTATCCCGGATGAATGTGAGGACATTATCTTGATTTAGATTACTTGGTATTTTGTTTTCAATCTTTCTGATAGCACTACTTGGAATTCCATATTCTGCTAAAATAGCAAGATTTTCCCGTAAGAAATCGTTTTCAATTAGATTTGAATAGTACGTGTAATTTCCTGGTCTTAATTTGTATTCATTGCAAATGTATTTTTGTATTTCATTAATTACCGAAAGCCATTTAGGTATTTTGTATTCAAACCAATGTTTTATTATTTGGAAAGTTTCTTGTATTGATAAATCTCTTAAATCTGAATCTGAAAGTGAGTTGTATTTATTGAGTGTTCTTTTGTATGAAAAGTCGTTATTAATTAGTGAATTTATATTCTGATTTATTCCATAATCAAAAGTTATTTTGACTAATTTGTTCTGAGTCATTGGACGGGTTGTTTCTCCTTCAATAATTAAATTGTCCCAAGCTAAAAATAAAATATATTTAAGTTGCTCATATTTTGGTTTACCGGTCCAACTTATAAGATTGTAATTTGTTGTAATTTCTTTTCTTAGAATATCAAAAATTGTCTTTTGACCATGAACTCGCACACCGTTCTTTTTTATAACTTCTCTTTCATTTTTAGGGATTTCCTTAATTGTAGTGTTTTGAAGTGAATTTGGATTTAATAATTCTTCATCATCCATTTGAATAAGTACCTCATCTCTAATTGGGTCTTGTTGGAAAAATGGTATGTCAATAATAATTTTTTCATCAATTGGTGGTTTGTTAAAGTTGTAAATAAAACCAACAAAGTGTTCCATCATTCGACCAGCCCTGCCTTTTATATTTGAATAGTCAAAAAAATCAACATCCTTAGGAGTCCCATTTTGTTTTAACCCTTTGTGATTATCAAAAAAAATTATATTTTTTGCACTTGTATTTACACCTTCGATTATTGTTGAAGTGCAAAATAGATATTTTAGTTTACCTTGATTAAAATAATCTATTATTGAAGTTGTAATGTGTTTTTGTAAAGCACCATCATGTATTCCAATATCAAATTCTAGATTTTTTAAAAGACTCCAATCTTTAGAAACGTTTCTTTCAATCCATTCTGTTATTAAATATGTATTTTTAGTTTTTGGTGCATTGTTTGATATTAAATAGGCATTAAATTTTTTAGCAAGTTTTCTAACCCTATTCGGAGATGAACAATAAATTATAGATTGTCCTTCAATCCGTTTTTTATCTAATAATAAATCAAATAAAACAGTTTCTTTATATATGGCTTTTTTGCCTTTAGACCCAAATTTATTTTCATTGTTTTCGAAAATGTTTATTTGACGAGAATCAACGAGGCTGTATTTGCTTTTATAAAAAATGGCATCATATTTTTCTGCAAACCCTGGACTAATTCCATCTATGTTTGGACCTAGTAGATAAAATTTTGGATTGAACGCTTTTAGTATGTAGTTAAATGCATTATTTAGTGAAGATGATCTTTCATCATCACGAATTCCACTCAATTTGTAAAATTCATCTATAACCAAAAAATCAATTTTAGGAAATTCAATATACTCATTTACTCGTTCAGCTGTAAAAAGAAAAATATTACCTGTTTCTTTACTCGCTTCTTGAGATGTTCGTACAATAAGTTTGTAGTAATTTTTGTATTTTAATAATTTCCGCCTTGTTTCATCTAATAGTGCCAGTGTTGGCTGTATTATTACAATGTTTACATATTTTTTTGATGCAACAACTTCTTCAATCAGGAGGCTCTTTCCAAAACTTGTTGGGGCACTTACAATTACATTTTTATCGTTATTAATAAGTTTCAATAGTTCAAATTGGTCATCATGGAAATATTTACCGGTTAAATTTTCTGAAACGTGTAATTCTTTTCTTATTTGTGCTGATAAATTTTTAAATAGTAATTGATTCTTATATTTTTCAAGGTAAGGATAAAAACCAGCAGATTCGACTAAATCAGTCCAGATCTCATGAGAAGATGGATGTAACTTTGGCCAGTTGTTTAGAATATTTATTATTAATTTGCGACCGGCTTCCTCGTTAGTATCTAAAAGGGATGCGCATTTTTGGGCATATAAAAAACTTTTGTCAAAGTTCAGTGTATGGGATTCTTCAATATCAATTATTATATTTTTCATAATTAACCTTGTGCTTTATAAAGTTTTTCGTGTAATGTTCTAACTAAATCTCTTTTACTTGGTATCGGGAATAAGATAAGAACAATATTTAAATCTGTTTTAATAGGCTCACCTGTTTTATTGTCTATTTTTGTTAATTCCTTATTGAATATATTTTTTAAACTACAAACTTCATTGTTTAATTCTTCTAGAAATTCAATAGATGTTTCATCAGTAATATTTTTAAAAATATCTGACTGGTAAGTGCAAATCAAAGGTATTGTGACAGATTTGAAGAAGTGCTGTAATTTTATTTCGTTTCTTTCTACCTTTTTTAGAATATTAAACCATTCTTTTTTTCTTGCAATAAATTGATTGTATTCATTGATTGTGTTATTATCATAATATTCCTCAATTGGTTTAAATGCATCTCTTTTTTTATTTATTAACGCAATCTCTCTATATAAGAAGTCTGTTTTAAAGTGATAAGTTATATCTTGAATTAAATCTTTTATTCCATGCTTTCCTGCATCACCATTTTTTCTTGAATAAAGTTTTGATTCACCTAGATATATTGAGTTTTGGGAAGGATCGGTTAAATCTTTACCAATGTGAACAATGTCAAATCCATGCACTACAGCATTATCTGTATCCTTAAAATGAATTTTTGAAACAAGAGGCTCTGTATTAAAAAAGTCTCTCAATAGTAAATGAAGAATCATTTCACCAAACTCACCTTTTTTTAAATATTTACTTTCTGTTTCTAGTTCAGAATCAGATAATTCTGAGTTGTTGTCAACATATACCCATTTAACTTCTTTGAATTCATCAATACGATATATTGCTTTAGCAGCTTCTTTCAGTATTCGTCTATCATAATTTTTAAGAATTCCAGTATGGTATCCGAAAGCAAAATCGACTATTACATCCATCAGAACTTCTGTTAGTTCCTCATTTAGATATCGTCCAAAATCAAAGCCAACATAATAAACATGTAAGTTAGACCCATGTTTTTGTTGATTAATGACAGTTTGTGAATTGAATCTCATTATTTTAATGTTAAGATTTGATTTATAAAGTAGTCATTTCTCAATATCCAACAAATCGTTTAAACCAGATTTTTGTTGTGGTTTAAATGATTTGTTGGTGTATAATTAGTCCTATTGTAGTTGCTATACATAATTTACTCTGTAGACTATGTTTTTTAACTTCGTCAAAACAATATCGGTTGGTTTGTGCCTGTAAACATATCTTTTTGCAGATTATTCCCCAAAGTTACCATTTTCCCCTACCGTTAGCACCAATTAAGCTAAAAACTTCATACAAAACGTTACTTATCCCACTCTCCACCTAGATTCCTTCTCCCATTACCTTCTTCCCCTTTTAAAAACATGTACCAATCCCAACCTATTATATTCCTCAAAAGGCATTCTATAAGGCAAATTCCCAATTCTTTACGTTATCTAACTTCTTTATCTTCAACCTTCTTTTTTAAATCTTCCCCCC
>CAXYUU010000190.1:0-6781 GCA_964292015.1 uncultured Acetobacteroides sp. | reverse complement strand
GAGCCTGCGCAATGAGCCCATCTTCTCGTTGGGGGCGCTCTACTCCGAGAGGGTTAACGTCGCTACGGGTAGGCGGGTGGCCACCTTTTCGGTTATCACCACGGCGGCCAACCCCCTAATGGAAACCATCCACAACTTCAAGAAGCGAATGCCCCTTATCATCCCTGCCGAGCTCGAGGCTGATTGGCTAGCTCCCAGCTCCAGCATGGCGGACGTGCTGCCCCTGGTAGTCCCTTTTCCCGATGTGGAGATGCTGGCCTGGCAGGTTAACCCCATCCTAAGCAGGGGCAGGGCAGTAAACGCCTACAGCTCCACCGTTGCCATCAATGGGCTGTCGCTGTTCTAACTTTTTCTTTTTTATCAACACAAATGGCATAGCTGGAGTGCTAAGCGCACGGGTAGGGGCAATCCTTTCTGAATTGAAGGATTAAAAGATGAAGCGGACGATAATTTTAAAATCAGGGAAGTGTTCCTAATCCTAATTAAAACAACGACCGGTAGTTGTTAACCTAAAACAAGGAAAGGTTAACGGGCTGTAGGGAGGGCATTCTAAAAATTATTAGTTCTTTTGTTAAAGAATTGCTATTCGCAAACCTTCTGGCGGAATGCTTTTTTATAGATCTTTTAAGTACATCATATTCAGTAGCTAAATGGAATGGTTCGAGAATCTCTTCGTTAATCAATCGGTTATTCAGGCAGTGGTGCTGCTGTCAACAATTATTGCACTCGGTCTCCTGATGGGACAGATAAAAGTTTTCGGCGTCTCACTGGGGGTAACGTTTGTTTTTTTTGTAGGAATTCTGGCAGGCCATTGGGGATTTTCGATTGATCCTACCATAATTAACTACGCCGAAAGCTTCGGCTTGATCCTTTTCGTTTATGCGCTAGGTCTCCAGGTGGGGCCTTCGTTTTTCGCCTCCTTTTTCAAGGGGGGGATAAAGCTCAATACGCTAGCATTGGGCGTGGTGCTCATTGGCACAATTATGATGCTGGCCTTTTACTTTACCACCAACATTTCGCTCCCCGAAATGACGGGTATTTTCTGTGGTGCGGTTACCAATACACCTGCTTTGGGTGCCGCACAGCAAACCCTGAAACAAATTTCGGTAGACGGAGCATCTTCGCAACCCAACCTGGCGTTGGGCTGTGCGGTAACCTACCCGTTGGGGGTGGTTGGTGTCATTATAGGGTTAATTGTACTCAACAAGCTAACCTCCCACTCCAAGGTGGAGGAGCAGTCCGACGGCGACCATCTCAATACGGAAACCTTCATTGCCAGCTTTTACGTTTCAAATCCGGCCATCTATGGCAAAAGCGTGGAGGATATCGCCTCGATCATTACCAAGAAGTTCGTGATATCTAGGGTGTGGCATGGCGACATGGTGGTGATCCCCAATTCGGAAACCATTCTTCATAAGGGCGATAAAATTTTGGTGATTACCGATCCCAAGGAGCTAAAGGCGCTCACCGCCCTATTCGGACAGGAGGTAGAGTACGACTGGAATAAGAGTGATATCGACTGGAATGCCATCGACACCCAGCTGGTATCGCAGCGAATAATAATTACCCAATCGCAGATCAACGGAAAGAAGCTCTCGCAGCTTAAGCTCAGGAATCGATTTGGCGTAAATATCACACGGGTACACCGTTCGGGTATCGATCTACTTGCCACCTCCGACCTAACGCTTCAAATTGGCGATAAGGTAACGGTGGTAGGCACCCAAAAATCTATTAAGGAGATTGAAACGCTTTTGGGAAACCGCGTAAAGAGCCTGCACGAGCCCAACCTGGTGGCCATATTCATTGGGATAGTGTTGGGTTTGATTCTGGGATCGATCCCCATCAGCATTCCGGGCGTTTCGCTTCCCGTAAAGCTCGGCTTGGCAGGTGGTCCAATTGTTGTCGGAATTCTTATGGGTGCATTTGGCCCTCGGTTTCATATTGTAACCTATACCACCAAAAGTGCCAACCTAATGCTACGGGGGGTTGGCATTAGCCTCTACCTTGCCTGTCTGGGGCTCGATTCTGGTTCGCACTTCTTCGAAACGGTCTTCTGTACGCAGGGGTTGGTATGGCTTGGCATTGGTTTTATTCTTACCGTACTTCCCGTTTTGCTGGTGGGGGCGTATGCGCTAAAGTTCAAAAAAATGGACTATCCTACTGTTTGCGGAATGCTTTGCGGCAGTATGGCCAACCCAATGGCACTGAATTACGCCAATTCCATTGTCGATGGCGACGAGCCGTCGGTTTCGTATGCCACCGTTTATCCGCTGTGCATGTTTGCCCGGGTAATCATAGCGCAGCTAATTTTGCTCATTTTTATGTAGCAGAATTAGCGGGTATTTAATCTCGTTGTTAGTACGAGGTGAATCAATATAGCCCAGCTTACAAGCTGGTTATAGTTGGTAAAGGAAGAAACAGGATAGAATTTGAGAGGTATGCTAGGTGAGCCCACCTATAGGTAGGTCTTTCCGGTAGCAATATAATCGTAACGCACCTAAAATAGCGGATATGATTAAAGATGGTCAACAGGTAGAGGGTATTTCTTCGGAGCTTCAACTTTTACTCAATAGCGATGGGGAGGCAAAGGATTTCTTTGATACGTTGGCGGCATCCTATAAAAAGGGGTACTGCGATTGGGTGGGCTCGGCCAAGCAGGCCGCTACCAGAGCATCGCGAGCCGAAAAGGCCATCCTCATGCTGCGCAATAGGCAGAAGACGCTTAAGACGGTATAGCTTAGGGCAAGGGGAGATGGGATGCTCTGGTATTCCGAACTTCTAACTAGCATATAGATGGTTAGACAGACCCAGCCCTTGACTGACTGGGTAATAGTATAGAATTATTCTATAGCCGACAAGGCTGCAAGTATTATATAAACCATACTAAAAATAGGAGGGATCATGCAAAAGATTGAATCGCTCGAAAAGGTTAGCTTCGACGTGCTGTTTGGCGCATTTAGCGAGGCATTCGGAAGTTACGAAGTTCAGATTGATAGGGAGGAGCTCAAGGTGATGCTCGTGCGTAGGGGATTTGTTCCCGAGCTGTCGTTTGGCGCATTCGAAGATGGCCAGCTGGTAGCCTTTACCCTAAATGGAGTTGGCCTCTACGGTGGCGTGAAAACGGCCTACGATACGGGAACGGGCACGTTGGCCGATTATAGGGGGAAAGGGATTGCCGCTAAGATATTTACCTACTCGTTACCCTTTCTTAAAGACGCAGGGGTAACCCAGTACCTGCTGGAGGTTTTACAGCATAACACTACGGCCGTTTCGGTTTATCGAAATCTGGGATTTACCGTAAGTAGGGAGTTCTGCTACTTTAAGCAGCTGGCCGCCGAGGTAACCATACCCGCTAAGGCCTTACCCGAAGGGTACGTGCTGCGCGAAATGGCGTTAGATCGCAGGGAGTCGCTAATGGAACTTTGGGATTTTATTCCATCGTGGCAAAACAGCTTTGAGGCCATATCGAGATCGGTGGAAGACTATAAAATCGTTGGGGTGTACGATGGTCAGCAGCTTGCTGGGTATGGCGTAATCGAACCTAATTCGGGCGATATTACCCAGCTGTCGGTTGGCAGAGCGTATCGACGACAAGGTATTGGCTCGGTCTTACTTGCCGAGATGTTAACCTATAACCGGCACCCCTCTGTTAAGGTTGTGAATACTGAGGTTGCCTGTACCTCCATTACCGCATTCCTAGAATCGTGCGGCATTCCTTTGCTGGGAAAGCAGTTTGAAATGGTGCTGGAGCTGTAGCTGGTTGCCGAATGAAAGCCTTCAATGCATTCTGATAATCCAACTCTTTAGTATGAAGCTTACGGGTGCCTATGGCCTCTTCAGATTCATGCTTATGTTTAATAAGGATAAATAATAGGTGGTTTTGCTTACAACCATACGGAAAGACGCTATCTTGCTTGCCGTTATCTATTTCTGAAATCGGCTATAGTCGCATGACTGGTAGCGGAGTGTTAGCTATTGATTAAGCTAGGGATGCTGCCGAGTTGTTAGCGTCCTAATGCTTGTGAGCTTTCCCCCTGCTAAAGCTGTTCAAAAACATTCATGCAGCTGGTTTTTATAAACAGGGATCATCCCAATAGATAAGCTGCTGACGTAAAATCTACCCAAATAATAAAGTGACGATGGAATCCAACTATCAAGAGGCCCAACGGGCAAAGGCTGTAAAACTTATTGAAGAGAATCCCAATATCTTTTATGGAGAAAAGGCAGGTAAGGTATTTAGGGATAAAGAGAGAGAGTTTGTCTTAAACGATGGTGGAAAAAATCTATTCGGGCCAATCCAAAAAAGTGCCGTTAAGTACTTTAAGCAGAATAGCATTTCGTGGTGGGGTGGTAGCAAGCCTACCGGTCACGTGCTTTCGTCGCAAATAGCCTGCTTAAACCATCTGTTTAGCATACGCGAAGATAAGGATGCCGTTTTAACGTTAATCCGTAATGTTTCGTCCGAATTTGAAGCTGTTCTTCCGATTACTTCCGATAAGTTTAGTCCTGCCTACATTCAGTTCGAGGCGGTTAGCGATAAGGATCACCTAAGAGAAAAGTCTTCGACTCGTGGAAATAACTGTACATCGATAGATGCGCTGATTTATGCAGTGGCTAAGGATGGTTCAAAATGGATAATCCCTATAGAGTGGAAGTTTACCGAGTTTTACGACAACCAGGACAAGTCGATCGAAGGCATGCGTATAAACCCCGAAAAGAATAGGGGAAAGGAGCGTCAGGAGCGCTATAACGAATTGATTACGGCATCTACGCAGCTGGTAAACGATAACCTTAACGACTACTACTTCGAGCCATTCTACCAGCTGATGAGGCAAACGCTTTGGGCCGAGCAGCTCATTAAGAACTCCGCGGATGAGACCGTAAAGGCCGACCATTACCTGCATGTACATGTGGTGCCAACGGGCAATAAGGCTTTGCTGAAGAAGAAGTACAAGTGTAGCGGTACCAATATGGAGATCACCTGGCGCAAAAATTTGAGCGACCAGTCGAAATACCAGATGGTAACACCAGAGAAGCTGCTAACCGGTATTGATCCGTTGAAGTATGCAGAGCTTTTAGACTATCTAAAGGTTAGATATTGGAACGATTAACCTATCGATATTACCCAAATACGCGCCAGCAGCTTAGCGTGGCAAGTTAGGGTGCATAGCTTATTCTGTCGCAAAACCTACCACCACACCCGACCTGTGGTGCTTAAAATGGGGTACCAGAAGGTGGAGGAGTCCCTGTAACCACCATAGGCCTGCCTATTACCTCCTTGCAGGTTATTACTAACCACCTCCAAGCAGCTTATTACCCCCCGTAGAGGGGGTAATAACCACCTCTAACCTAGTTATTACCCCCTATTTAAGGGGTAATATCCACCTCGGAGCCGCTTATTAACCTTCTTGAAGGGGGTAATAACCACCTCCGAGGGGGATATTAATAATTTTTCTTTTTTCTATTTGCCTGCTTGATAAGTAGTGAATTACAAATATTGTCGCAATCTCATTGTTTCGCTCGATTAGGTAGCGAGCGTTCCATCTTTTTAACCACAAAAGGCACAAAGCCCACACAGCGGCTCACAAAGCCAGCAGCATTAACCTTAGAGAAATCCGGTAGTGTTAGCCGACTTCGCGAAGTTCGATCTCGTTCCGAATTCTGACGAACATGTTTGTGGTGAAAGTAGTGTTAGCAGTAATACGTTCGCCACCCGGGGTGAGGTTTTGTGGCGTTGGCGCCTGTGCTGGGGGATTGGGTCTATTCTATACTGCTAAGCGCTGGTTTATTATCATGGTAACACTTTGTTTGTCGATAAAGCAGACAAAAAAAAGGCACCCATTGCTGGGTGCCCCGTTTGTATAGCAGGTGTTATCGCTACCAAACCTTTGCTCTATCAGCAGGTGCTATGTAGAGTGGATCGGTAGGTTTAATGTCGAATGCTTTGTAGAAGGCCTCGATGTTGAAAATGGCACGGTTTACGCGGGCAATTGCTGGCGAGTGAACGTCCTCTTTCAATCTGCGTATAAGCTCCTTGTCGCGCATCTTCTGGCGCCAAACCTTAGCATATCCTAGGAAGAAGCGTTGGTCGGCGGTAAATCCGTCAATAGGAGCAGGCTTTTGACCCTTAAGCGACAGCTGAAGGGCATCCCAAGCGATATTCATACCACCATTATCGGCAATGTTCTCGCCAAGGGTAAGCTCGCCGTCAACATTTAGGCTGTCTAGTATCTTGAAGCTGTTGTACTGGTTTACGATTACCTTGGTGCGCTCGGTGAATTTCTTTGCGTCCTCATCGTTCCACCAGTTTACCATGTTACCTTCGGCATCAAACTGTTTGCCCTCGTCGTCGAAGCCGTGGGTCATTTCGTGGCCAATTACCATACCAATTGCACCATAGTTTACGGCATCGTCGGCAGTTAAACCAAAGAAAGGTGGTTGAAGAATGGCTGCAGGGAATACCACCTCGTTGTTAAGCGGGTTGTAGTAGGCATTTACCGTTTGTGGGTTCATACCCCATTCGGTAATATCTACGGGTTTACCGTATTTTTTTAGGTTTTCGCTAATTTGGAAACGGTTGGCAGCAAGTACGTTTTCGAAGTACGAATCGCGGCTAACGTCCATCGACGAGTAGTCTTTCCACTTATCGGGATAACCTACCTTAACCATCACCTTGTTGAGCTTCTCGAGTGCCTTAACTTTAGTGTCAGGACTCATCCACTCTACATCTTTAATTCGAACACGGTAGGCAGCGCGAAGGTTTTCTACCAGATCAATCATG
>CAXYUU010000189.1:0-6875 GCA_964292015.1 uncultured Acetobacteroides sp. | reverse complement strand
ACTAATAATTGTTGGAAACCTTTTTTTATAGACACACTTTTTTGGACGGTATCACATCTTGTTGTTTACCATCGGTAGTTGGGCAAGCGAGCCAGCGCTAAGCTGCCGATGGTAACCCATTACGAACGTTTACGGATTGCAATGGCGAGTAGGGTGCCCGCAACCTTTTGGGAAGTGGCGATATGCCCGGTAAAGGGGGAGTGGCTAGCAGTTTTAGGTTCGTTGGTACACCCTATTTGGTAGTATCCAATTCGATAGGGTAACGGATAGATGTACCAAAGCCTTTTTACCTGCCTTACAACCGGCAAAAAGCTACCGCTAAGGGGGCGCCGCGAAGTGATCTTTGACGTTTTACAGCATAAATGGGGTGCTAGTATCTGAAGCAAGTTTTGCTACGTAGTGGTATGGTTTGCATAGGGGAGCTGAGTAGGAGGTCTCCCGACTTTTTAAGTGGGGATAGGCCGTGTAAGGCGACCGTTTTTGCAGGAAAGAGGCCTTCTCCATTGTAAAAGGTGCTCCTTTTTACTTGATCCGAATTTCTTCTATCCCCCAAAGGATTCTTTTAAGAGGGTAAGATGTTCCTCATAGCGTGAATGGATTTCTTTTATCGAAAACTAGGTATACTTTAGTAAAAAGTAAACCTATTCTATCGAAAACTAGACATACTTTAGTGAAAACTAGGTATAGTTTAGTAAAAAGTAGGTATACTTTTATGAAATGTAGACCTATTCTAATGAAAACTATACCTACTTTAGTGAAAACTAGGTATAGTTTCGTGAAAAGTAGGTCTATTTTAGCCAAAACTAGGTATAGTTTAGTGAAATGTAGACCTAGTTTAGTGAAAAGTATATCTATTTTAGTCAAAAGTAGATATACTTTAGCGAACAGCAGATCCAATTTAAGCTGTCCACTTTTCCATTGAAAGTAAGCTGGATTCCTTCGGGCGGGTAGGCGCTATGGTAGCGTAGGATGTTGCTAACTTGTCTGATAGGTGGTCTATAGTTCGAGATTTTGGTTTGAGGAGTAGGCGGTAGTAGTACCGAAGCACTTATGGGTTAGCATTGCCTAGCATAAAGTCTATCCGGTTAGCCCTGGTTGTTATCACAAGGAGGTTGGATTTCTATCCTTGGCATGCTGGCGGTGTCAGGTGTTTGGCTAGGGTGGTTTTGTGGAAAGCTGTAGGAGTTGCAGGCTAAGGTGCTAAGCGGTGTGGAATGGAGTTGGCATTGAGTGGCTATCGAACTCCTTGGGAATAGGCGATGCCCAGCTCGCTTGGGAATCTGTACTGGTAAGAAGAAAAAGCCACCCTGAGGTGGCTTTTTGTATAGGTATATCTCCAAGAGTTATTTTACAACCTTTAGAGTTAGCTCTTTGAGCTGATCGTCCGAGATGGTTGAAGGCGAATCGATCATTACATCCCTGCCCGAGTTGTTCTTTGGGAAGGCAATGTAGTCGCGAATGGAGTCGGATCCACCAAAAATGGCGCACCAGCGGTCGAAACCGAAGGCAATACCACCATGAGGGGGCGCGCCGTACTTAAAGGCATTGGTTAGGAATCCGAACTGCTTTTCGGCCTCCTCCTTGGTAAACCCAAGAATTTCGAACATCTGCTCCTGGATTTTTGAATCGTGGATACGGATGGAACCGCCACCGATTTCCATACCGTTCACCACAAAGTCGTAGGCATTTGCCCTAACTTTTCCGGGATCGGTAGTGAATAGCTCCAAGTCTTCGATGTTTGGAGCGGTAAAGGGGTGGTGCATCGCGTAGAAGCGCTGCGTATCGTCGTCCCACTCTAGCAAAGGGAAGTCTACTACCCAAAGTGGGGCAAATGTAGAGTTATCTCTCAGTCCGAGTTGGGTGCCCATTTCGAGGCGTAGGTCGTTAAGGGCGCTAAGCGTTTTCTTTTGGTTGCCCGCCAAGATAAGGATCAGGTCGTTGGGCTGAGCACCCATCTTCTGGGCAATTGTCTTGAGCTCAGCTTCGTTGAAGAACTTATCCACCGACGATTTTAGGGTGCCATCGGCATTGTAGCGAATGTACACAAGCCCCTTTGCGCCCACCTGAGGGCGTTGAACGAACTTGGTGAGCTCGTCGAGCTGCTTGCGGGTGTATTCGGCTGCCCCGGTGGCAACAATACCGCCGATGTAGTCGGCCGAATCGAATACCACAAAGTCTTTTCCCTTGGCGATGTCGGTAAGCTCTACAAAGCGCATGTCGAAGCGAATGTCGGGTTTGTCGCTACCGTAGAAGGTCATGGCGTCGGCGTAGCTCATGCGGGGGAATTCGTCCGCAAACTCTACGTTTAGCACCGACTTAAAGAGCTGCTTGGCCATCCCCTCGAAGAGGTTGAGGATATCGTTGCGCTCAACAAAGGCCATTTCGCAGTCTATTTGGGTAAACTCTGGCTGACGGTCGGCACGTAAATCTTCGTCGCGGAAGCAACGTACAATTTGGAAGTAGCGATCGTAGCCGGCCACCATTAGCAGCTGCTTAAAGGTTTGAGGCGACTGAGGTAGGGCGTAAAACTCGCCCTGATTCATTCTCGAAGGAACAACAAAGTCGCGAGCTCCTTCGGGAGTCGATTTTATGAGGTATGGAGTTTCGATCTCCATAAAGTCTTGGCTGTCTAAGTAGCTGCGAATCTCCTGAGCCATGCGGTGGCGTAGTGCCAGCGCCTTTTTAAGCGGATTGCGGCGGAGGTCGAGGTAGCGGTACTTCATGCGAATTTCTTCGCCGCCATCGGTGTCGTCTTCGATGGTGAAGGGGGGCGTTTCCGACTTGTTGAGAACGGTTAGCGTATCAAGGCTTATTTCAACATCACCTGTTGCCATTTTACCATTCTTGCTGGCCCGTTCCACCACTTTACCCGCGATGCTTACCACAAACTCGCGGCCAAGGTGGCTGGTCGTTTCGATAACTTCCGCACTGGCATTTTCGTTAACCACCAGCTGGGTTATGCCATATCTATCCCTAAGGTCGATAAAGGTCATCCCGCCGAGCTTACGGACGCGCTGTACCCATCCCGATAGGGTAACCTCTGTTCCAACATTTTCGAGGCGTAGTTCGCCACATGTATGTGTTCTATACATAGTACCTTAATTTCTAATGTCGCGAAGGTACAATTTTTCGGTTAAATGCTGAATTAATATATACATTTGCGGCTATTCGAAAGCGTATTTTAACGAGTTAAAGATGAGCGACAACGATAAGAAAGACGAGCAATTCATGCGCGAGGCACTAAAAGAGGCCCATTACGCGTTATCTAGGGATGAGGTGCCAATTGGCGCGATTATTGTATCCAATGATCGTATTGTAGCCCGGGCGCATAACTTAACCGAGGCCTTGAACGATGCTACCGCCCATGCCGAAATGCAGGCGCTTACAGCGGCTGCCAACACGATAGGGGGAAAGTATCTGGATACGTGCACGCTATACGTTACTGTGGAGCCTTGCCCAATGTGCGCTTCGGCCGCCTACTGGACTCACCTCGGACGGTTGGTGTACGGAACGGTAGACGAAAAGCGAGGGTATCAAAAAGTAGGGAAGGGGTTGCTTCATCCCAAAACGGAGGTTACCGGAGGAGTCTTACAGGGGGAATGTGCGGCGCTAATGGTGAATTTTTTTAAAAATAAGCGTCAAAAGTTTAAATAGCTATTGCACATTAACTAGATTAACATTTCTTTGCAGAAACTTGTTAACGGTTAAAGAGAGTAAACAATTAAACACAAATAGACCATGAGAAGTAAGATTGTAAAAGTTTTGGGACTTTTGGGCGTAGCGGTTCTTGCTCTTACGCTAAATGCTTCGGCGCAGACTAAAGAGGACGCCGCAAAGCTGTATAACGACGGTGTTGCAGCATACAACACCAAGAACTACCCGGTGGCAATCACCAATTTTAATCAGGCAATTGATATTGCCGGAAAAGTTGGCGACGAGGCAAACGATATTAGAGATGGTATTGTAAAGCTTCTCCCTTCGTGCCACTACCAAGTTGCAATGGCCTGTTATAAGGATAAAAAGTTTGTAGAGGCTATCGCTGAATTTAACGAAACCATTGAGGTTGCCAACAAGTATAACGACAAGAGCATGGCAAACAAGGCTGCTACTGCCGTACCTCAGCTGTATCGACTTATGGGCAACCAGGAGTTCAGCGCTAAGAATTACGAAAAGGCTAAGTCTTACTACAACATGGGACTACGTCTTAACCCCGATGCAACATCGAGCTTACTTGGTTTAGGTTTAGTTTACGACAAGCAGAACAAACCCGATTCAGCTATTGTTTACTACGACAAGATGATTGAAGTGGGTACTCGTACTGGTAAGCCAGACGATGTAATGAAGGCGAAGAGTCAAGCTCGTGACTTATACCTCGAAAAAGCGTCGGCTGCTGAAAAGGCAAGAAGGTATGAGGATGCTATTACTGCATACCAAACCGGATTTAAGTACGCTCCAGAAAATGATGCTGTATACTACAAAATGGCCTTTGCCAGCTACAGCCTATCTAAGTGGGACGATGCTATTGCCAGTGCAAATATGTCTCTTAGTTTAGTTACTAATCCAGATGATAAGGCTAAGGTTTACTTTCTGATGGCAAACATTTACTCTAAGAAGAATGATACCCCAAATGCTTGTGCAAACTACAAGTTATCTTCGGCCAGCCCTAAGTACAAGGCTCAAGCATCTGCTGCTATAAAGGGTTTGAAGTGCAAATAATTCTTAATAGACATTAATACAGAGGGCTTCGATATTCGAAGCCCCCTTTTTTTGCTTACTTTTGTGGCCATTCCTTCTAATAAGAAAATGGCAGAAACTTCACAACCCATCAAGGCTATCCTTTCGGATATCGACGGTACGCTACTTAATAAAGACCGAGTTCTTTCTCCGCTGACAGTAGAAACCATCAAGAAGGTTCGGCTTCTTTACGGAATCCCCTTTATTCTTATTTCGGCTCGAATGCCCAAGGCCATAACCCACCTGGCAGCGCAGCTGGAGATAACCGACCCGATAATTGCCTACAATGGCGGACTTATCTTCCACCATACCGAGGGCCGGGAGGTTGTTCAGAACCTAACCATTAGCACCGATGTTGCCTATGATGTTTACTCCTTTTTACGGGAGACAAATGTGCACATTAGCCTCTTTAGGGAGGATGAGTGGGTGGCCGAAACCGAAGATTTTTGGGCAAAGCGCGAGATAAACAATACCCGTGTGGAGCCGGAATTTAGGTTGGTAGAGCAGGCTATCGAAAGGTGGGCGCGTAAGGGGCTGGGCGTGCATAAGATTATGTGCATGGGTGATGCTAATGTTATTGGGGAGCTGGAACTGTTTATGCGAAAGAAGCATGTGGGCAGCGCCAATGCCTACCGATCGAAGGATACCTACCTCGAAATTACCCCCGCTGGAACAAACAAGGCGTTGGCCACGCGAAAGCTGCTGGACTCACTGGGTGTAGACATGGCTCATGCCGCAGCTTTTGGCGATAACTACAACGATGTGGAGATGCTCCGCGAAGTTGGTTTAGGGGTGGCCATGGGTAATGCGCCCGAGAAGGTGAAAAAGGCGGCCAAGGTGGTTGCCCTACATCACAAGGAGGATGGTGTGGCGCACGAGCTGATTCGCCTGTTTAACCTGTAGCTGATAGAGCTTAGATTTTGAACGTTGTATATACTTAGCATTAGCAGGGGCCGAGCTTAACTCTCTGCCCTTTCTCTTTTCTCCCTCCTATACTGGCATTCCGAATTTGGGTTGCGAATAGTTTTGTAGATGTTGCTTACTCTACTATTCACCACTTGCTACACCCTATTCACTTAATTGTTACCTTTGTCCACGATGATAACACGAACCTTAGAGCTGCTATCGCCTGCCAAGAACTTGGAGCAGGGAGTTGCCGCCATTGGCTACGGTGCCGATGCGCTTTATATTGGTGCGCCCCGTTTTGGGGCACGCGAGGCTGCCTCCAACTCGTTTGAGGATGTGGAGAAGCTTATTCGGTATGCCCATCGCTATCAGGCAAAGGTTTTTGTGGTGCTCAACACCATTGTGTACGAAAACGAGCTGGAGGAGGCGGCCAAGGTGGCCCGTTGGGCCTATAATGCCGGTGCTGATGCGCTCATCGTGCAGGATATGGCCTTTCTAGAGATGGGTTTGCCACCTATTGCCCTGCATGCTTCCACCCAAACGCATAACATCAGCCCACAAAAGGCCAAGTTTTTGGCAGATGTTGGTTTCGAGCGGGTGATTTTGGCTCGCGAGTTGTCGTTGCAGCAGATTGCCGACATTCGTAGCCACACCGATGTGGAGCTCGAGGGGTTTGTGCATGGTGCGCTCTGCGTAAGCTACAGCGGCCAGTGCTACCTAAGCGAGTCCATTACCGGACGAAGCGCTAACCGGGGTGCCTGTGCCCAACCTTGCCGATCGGCATACGACTTGGTGGATGGGTCGGGAAAAATCTACCTAAAGAATAAGCATCTTCTATCGCTAAAGGACTTCAACCTATCGCACAGCATCCGCGAGCTGGCCGATGCGGGCATCTGCTCGTTTAAGATAGAGGGACGACTCAAGAATATCGACTACGTTAAAAATATTACCGGGCTTTACAGAAAGGAGCTCGACGCCATCTTGGAGGGAACCTCGAAGTATAGGAAGGCATCGTCGGGAAAGGTTTTCCTTGGCTTTACCCCCGATGCGCAAAAGAGCTTCAACCGAGGGTTTACCGGATACTTTACGCAAAAGCGCGAGGATAACCTCACCGGGTTTAACACCGCAAAGGCAACAGGTGCGATGGTGGGTACGGTAACCGGCGTGGGTAAAACATCGTTTGAGATGGATGCCAAGGTGCCGCTGTCGAATGGCGATGGCATCTGCTTTATTGC
>CAXYUU010000188.1:0-6889 GCA_964292015.1 uncultured Acetobacteroides sp. | reverse complement strand
TACCTACAATGACCGAAGCGCTTTACCATGTTATCCTGTTAATTGAAGCACCCCATGTAAGATACGGCTCTCTTTTATCTCCTGCAGATTCCGCAAATCACCGCAGACTTCTACGCTTATCTGCGAGATCTGCGGGGAAAATAGAATTTACATTCATGAAACCATATTGTTACTATTACGATGCTTTGAAAAAATCTTTTCCGTTATCGCTACTTATGCATACGCAAGCCAAATGCAACGTACAGGGTGTTGTATAGAGAATAGGCACATGCGTAATAGGTCATACTAATTATGACTATTCACTTAAGCAACTCTTTAAGCGCAACATCAAATCGTTGCCATTTTCCCCAAACGACACCTTTCTGTACAGCCACCTTGCAGCAGTTACGAACAATTACGCCCTCCTTACTACACTATACTACAGCATAAGTGAAAGAACAAATATCACAATACGACTCAAGTACCACAAATCGAATATCGGTTATACACAAAACAACTATCGATTACATCCAAAATTGATATCGATTATAATCAGAACTGATATCGACGATAAAAGGTTTGAGTATCGACGATAATAATTCTTTTTATCGTCGATAAAAACTTTCTGCATCGTCGATAAAAGTTTTGTGGAACGTCGATGAAAATTTTGTTGGTAACCGATGGCTGGTTAAAAGGGGCAAAGCTGTACCAATGAGCAACTAAAAAAACACATAAAAGGCAATCTTCTCTAACTTCTTTTTCAACACAGAGATGCTAAACCACTGAGATCACTGAAAAAAAAGTTCTAAACTACTAACAAAGAGCGTAACCTTCGATTGCAGCGCTTCTTTGACTTCTTTAACTTCTTCTTACTTCTGAAATATTTTCTGAAATAACTTCGTTGCTAAAAACACCTACTTCCCCAGCCTATATCCAATATTTATCCCTCCTTTATACGGCATATACTCAGCACTACCATTATATCCTACATATCGGCCACCATCGGGGAAATAAAAAGCCTCATAAATCGACCACTGGCGACCTCCTCCTACAAACACATCAACAAGCCATCTATCCTTAATCTTTAGCTCATAACCTAAGGTAACACCAGCCTGAACCGACCATCCCATTTGGTATATATGCGATGACTCATAGTCCTCCTTAAAAATCCAATGCGGTTTTGTCATTCGAAACATGGCATACCCCGTATTCACGCCCACAAAAAAGCCGTGGTTAACCTCATTAAAGTAGTAACGACCTTCGGGCTGAAGCATTAAAATACGAAATGGCCCCTTTGTTTCAGTCTCATTTCTAAAGGTCATCAGCATATCAAATTCAAAGGTCCAATGATTAGATAACCTAGTTTCAATTGATGGATTAAAAACCTTTGCAAAAACAGCTGGTGCATTCAGCTTAATATAGGTTTGTCCGTATGCACTGGCGGATGCTAAGATAATAAGCGATAGTAGTAGACGTCGCATGGTATTTGAAATTTGGTTTATATAAATTTCTGCAAAGATAATCAATCGGATCCCAGATTGCCATGATGCAGGAGAACTTCACCCATCTAAAGAAGCCTAACACTATAATATCCGTAATATATAGAGTATTACAAACATGTTGAACATCTAATTCATCCACAGACATCAGAAACAAACATACAGACTTTCTTCAATCTTTGAGTTTGGAGGAGGATTAGGATTAAGCTCATCGCGAGCAAGTAAAACACAGATTGAACTGATGCAACAAATTTCCACCAACATGTAGAAGAAATCGAGAATGAACAAATATTGTGCATTCCCTAAATAAAAAAAGCACCTTAGAGATACTTAACGAATCCCTTCGGCGCTTTTGAGGTATCACTTCTCAGATAAAATTAGGGTATCTCAGTATAATCGGTACAATCAGCATTCTACTTCCTAATTATAAACTTTAACATCATCAATAAATATCCGTTTTGCAACAGACGTAATTATAACGGTAGAGGCAGCCTTTCCTGCATTTGGAAAGATTACCGTTACCTCCTCAAAAACGTTTGCCATAACAGCGGTATAAGGCACAACTTTCTCCATATCACCAACCTTAATCTTTAGCTCCGATTCAATGGTAGTCCATCCCTTAACCCTTGCCTTTACGGTTACCCTACCACCATTAGCCGAAAGATCGAGTACTTTAGAGGTAATATTTCCACCATTACCCGAACCGCCCAACTTTACGGCTCCACCTGCCCTAGACGCCGATGCTAAAGCGGGAAAATTGGCGTTACCACTCCAAGCAGAACCAGAACCACCTGTCGAATTATTATCCCCGGTTGTAATAGAGGCAAAATCTTCGTCCAACCTGAGTGTTCCTAAGGTTGTATTCGGTTTTAACGTTATCGTTATTTTCTCATCACGAGTATTCGTATCATCTACTCCAGTGATGGTCATAGAAACCCGCGAAGGATCATCTGGAGCTAAGTCGATTGCAAGATTAACCAAATCTTGAGCGGTAAGATTTAAGGTCGAGGAGAACTCCTTATCTCCTACCGACACGGTAACAGTTACGCTTCCAGGATTAAAGTAACCAGCACGTGTCTCGGCAATTGCATACGTTAAGCTGCTGCCAGTTTGCTCAATGGTTGTCGAGTAGTTGAGCGTATTATCGGCACAAAATTTTTTTAAACCATCGGAGTAACCAACCTTGACGCCTGCATTGGTTTGCTTACAAATAAGATTAAGATTGGTGGTAGCACCCGCAGCAATGGCGAAGTCTTGGGTTACGCCATAAGTAGGAGTACCAAAATCGGGAAGGGCAATTGTTGGCGAGCTTACCTTAACAGCATAGTCTCCCGCTACAAGTTCAACTGGAGTTGACCCAATTCCTGAAACCTTATTGGAGTAGGAGTAGCTAGCATCCGATTTACTTACAATTATTACATCGTAACTATCGACAGGTATACCAGCCTTAAGGCGAACACGAACATCAACATTTGCCGATAGGGTAAGAAATCCGTTTTTTTGTTTTGGATTTACACCGTCGGTTGTGCATCCCATTAAATAAAGGAATGCAGCAAGAAAAGTAATTTTCGTCTGCATTTTCTAAAGCCAATTAATTATTAATGCATAGCAAATTATCAATACAATTTCAATTTCGCAATAATCAGCAACGAAAAAAAAGTACTATTAACACCTATTATTAAATCATATAAGCAAAACCTCTATGGCTTATAAGCATTAGTAAAATGCTCCATACATTTCTTACTTGCCGCTATACCTTCACTATTCCACCTAGTTTCCCTAGAGCTAATTATTGGATAAGATCGTTACCTTGTTTTATAGCTAAGTAGTGGATTACAAATACTGTTGCATTCTCAATGTTTAGCTTGATTAAGTAATAAGCATTTCATCTTTTTTACCACAAAAGGCACAAAGTACACACAAAGGCTCACGAAGCCAATTACATGAACCTTTGTGAAACTTAAATCTTGCAAATCCTTTGAGAGCCTTTGTGGTTAAACTTCTTTCGGTGATAAATAGCATTGATTTTTTGAAAATTGAAATAAAACAATGAATGCTGCATATTACTTACCACTGAAAAACAACATCGAGATTGAAACAGTACGCGAAATGAGAGCCTACGAAGCCAATCTGGTATCATGACAAACATCTACGTTACGGCATACGTATTTTACCAAAGAACTTAGGTGCCGTTCCCCGAAATGGGAAAAAAAACCGCATTGAATTGGCTCCGGTTGATATCCGTTAGCATGTCCAACATCAAAATCACTTCATCTACATTCGTGTAATGCCCTCTATCTCCTTTTAACTTCGGTCTACCATGTCATAATTCCGCGTTCTAATTCTATCTTTACATAAAATACGAAGCAATGAACCTCCTCCTTATTACGCTCATAATATGCAACATCGTACTAATTACGATTATGCTAGTGCTAATGGCACGCCTAAAAGAGCAGCAGTTTCACCAAAATCAACAGCAGCAGGAACAGCGTAAGATGGAGGAATCGCTACGTGAGGAGTTTCGACGCAACCGTGATGAATTTAGCAGGCTGGCAAGCGATGGTCGTAAGGAGCAAATGCAGTCGTTTAGCATGCTAACCACCACTATAAATCAGCAACTACAGTACATTGGAAAGTCCAACGAGGAACGAATGGAGAAAATGCGATTCGACAACAACGCCATGCTCGAACGTATGCGTGAAACGGTTGATGAAAAGCTAAATAAAACGTTGGAAGAGCGCCTTGGCCAATCGTTTAAATTGGTAAGCGAAAGGTTGGAACAGGTACACAAAGGGCTTGGCGAGATGCACGAGCTGGCAAATGGGGTAGGCGACTTAAAAAAGGTGCTTACCAACGTAAAAACTCGCGGAATCTTTGGGGAGATCCAGCTAAACGTAATTCTTAACCAGATACTCACCCCTTCGCAATTTGGACAGAACGTAACGGTAAAAGAGGGAACCAAGGAATCGGTAGAGTTTGCCATTAAGCTCCCGGGCAAGTCGGACGATGAGGTGTTGTGGCTACCAATCGACTCAAAATTTCCGATGGATGTGTACCACAACCTAGTTAGCTCGTACGAAACCGGCAGTACAGCCTCTATACAGGAAGCCAACCGGCTACTATCCAAAAGCATTATACTAAATGCCAAGATGATATCCGACAAGTACATCAACCCACCCTTTACGGCCGATTTTGCCATCATGTTCCTGCCCGTAGAGGGACTGTTTGCCGAGGTGCTACGTAACAGCAACCTGGTAGAGCAAGCCTACCGCGACCACAAGGTGATAATTACCGGTCCTACACCCATACCTGCCCTTCCCAACAGCTTCCAACTCGGATTTAAAACGCTGGCAATAGAAAGACGATCCAATGAAGTGTGGAAGCTACTTGCCGCAGTAAAAACCGAATTTACCAAATTTGGCGAAGTTCTCGAAAAAACCAAAGCGAAGCTTAACCAGGCCACCAACGAGCCCGACTCGCTTGTAGGCGTTCGCACCCGTGCCATCCAGCAACGACTAAGGAATATTGAACAGCTAGATGAAAACGAGGCGACTAAGATAATTGAGTAAGCGATACGCAGAAGTCTAATATCTCACATCTAAAATCTAGCATCAAACATCTTCCATCCCATGCAAGTCTACACCTTAAACGCCTTTAGCAAAACACCCAAAGGAGGTAATCCGGCAGGAGTTGTACTTATAGCCGACAACCTTTCAGACGGTGATATGCAACAGATTGCCACCAAAGCAGGTCTGTCAGAAACTGCATTTGTATCCAGGTCGACCGTGGCCAGCTATAAGGTTCGTTTTTTCACTCCTGTTCAGGAAGTAGACCTATGTGGACATGCCACCATAGCCACCTTCTACCTCATGCACCATCTTAAAATCATCAAGAAAGGAAGCTACACGCAGGAGACAAAAGCGGGAATTCTCCGAATAGAGATTACTGACCGCACCGTTACCATGGAGCAACCCTCGCCTACCTTTTATGAAACCATCGACAAAGCAACCATTGCCCATTCGCTTAACATTCCCTCAAATTCGATCGTAGAAGGCCTGCCTGTTCAAATTGTTTCAACTGGACTAAAAGATATTATTATTCCGATCAAGTCGCTTAAGGCAGTAAAAGCGATTAAGCCCAACTTTAATGAGGTGGCGGCAATTTCTGAACAGCATAACGTGGTAGGATACCATCTTTTTACGCTAGAAACCACCAATGGAGGCTTTGCCCACTGCCGAAACCTGGCACCATTCTACGGCATTAACGAAGAGGCGGCTACCGGTTCTGCATCTGGCGCATTAGCCTGCTACCTTAATAGGTATGGGCTAATCGACGTTCCCTCGCAAGTAGCTTTTGAGCAGGGCTACACCATGAAAAAGCCCTCTGAAATAACCGTTGAGCTAACCTACAAGCAAAATGGCAATCTGCTGGTAATGGTTGGCGGTAGCGCTCAAAATGTTGAAATGATCATCGTATAGACGAAAAGCGAAGTAAAGATTTAAAACAATTACGGTATAAGTGCCACCAGCTTATACCGTAATTGAACTCCCTCATACAATTCCTTCGGCAACGAAATAGGTAGCATCTACCCAAACTAGGTTCCTAACCTACCACAAGCAAACCCACCTTACGTAAGATGTAGCGACCTTTCATCTCCCGTAGATTTCACAGATTCCCATAGACTTCTGCGCCTATCAGCAGAATCTGCAGGAAAAAATAGAGATTACCATCATCCCCCCCTGCTGTTGCTATTACGATATTTTGAAAAGATGGTCTGCCCTATCGCTTTTTGTCAAGGTGGAAGCCTAGCACAAGCGAACCCAACACATTGGTTGTCTAACAAAGAACGATCGGGACGCCGCGAATGGATTATGTATAGAGGAGATAGGTACAGCTAATGGCATAATCGGAAAATCGTTGGGATTATCGCCCCCAAAATCAAATAGATTATTCGATCCGATTGTGCAATCACACCATTCGATTAAGCTGATGGTTAGTTCCGATTGTATATCCCCTCCATTCGGTTAAATCGGAGGTTCATTGGGGTTACCTTGCCCCAACGTTCGGTTAAGCTGACGGATAGTTGGGGTTGTATAGCCCCACCATTCGGTTAAATCAACGGAACGTTCGTATAACCTTACCCCAACGTTCGATCAAATTGACGGATCGTTGGGGCTGTACAACCCCATCAAAGGTACTGTAGGGTTGTTTCACCCAAACCAGTAATTTATTGTCATTCGCCCAAAATCGGACCATGCCCCTACTAGCAATAGTCAAAATTGACGCACAGGCCAAGTCGAAGGCTGTAACTTCGCTTGGCCAGATAGCGGAGGGCGAGCCACACCTACAAGTTACAACCAAAACTAATGGTTAGGCGTAAGCTAGGCTGCTCCCCAAAAACGGATCCTCCA
>CAXYUU010000187.1:0-6893 GCA_964292015.1 uncultured Acetobacteroides sp. | reverse complement strand
TTGCGTTAACGTTGATTGGACTTACTACTTCTTTACAGGAATATAGCCTACTTCTTTTACGATAGCTTGTCCCTTAGCCGAAAGAATGAACTTTACGAATGGGCTGATTAGCTTGTCGGATGTCTTAAGAGAGTAGAAGAAGAGTGGGCGAACAATTGGGTAGGTGCCGTTGTGCGCGTTAAGAACGCTTGCCTGTACGAACTTTCCATTTTCGAACGATACCGCGATAGTCTTCACCTTCTTCTCGATGTAAGCTAATCCTACATACCCAATAGCACCCTTAGTTTGGCTTACCGATTGTATAATTGCGCCAGTTGCTGGCATGCTTAGCACGTTGTTGGCAAAGTTTTTCTTCTGCATGACGTGCTCTTTAAAGAACTCGTAGGTGCCAGAGCTCGACTCGCGCGAGTAAACTACAATTTTAAGATCGGCACCACCAACCTGTTTCCAGTTGGTTAACTTTCCGGTAAAGATATCCTCGAGCTGCTGGCGGGTAAGCTTGCCTACTTTGTTCGAAGGGTTAACAATTACGGCAAGGGCATCCCAGCCAATTGTAGTTTCGGTGAATGCCTTTTTGGTGGCGTTAAACTTCATCTTCTCGTCCATCTTTAACGATCGCGACGACATGGCGATATCTGTAGAGCCATCCATTAGTGCGGCAATACCTACACCCGATCCACCACCGGTTACCGATAGGCTTGCACCCTTATTCATCTTCATGTAAACTTCGGCTTCTTTTTGAGCCAAAGGAAGTACGGTGTCGCTACCTTTTAGGGTAACTTTTTGGCTAAAGCCAACCTGCGAAATCAGTAGGATTCCAGCTAAAATTGAAAGTGACCTTTTCATCGTTTTGTGTGTTTATAAAGTTTTTAGTCTTTTCTGTTTTAAAACTTGTACTGGGCGCGTAGTGTCAGCACGTTGTTGTCTAAACCTGCTACCGAGAACTTGCCGTTGTTGGTTTTTTCGTAGCGGTTAAAGTCGTACTGTATGGTAAAGCGGAGGTTCTTATTGGGTTCGTAGTATGTTCCAATATTGATGGTGGTAAGCTTCAGGTCGGAAGCGTTGGTGGAGGTGAGTCCGGTGGCTGCCGAGCCTACATTGTTGCCGTTTACCTTGGTGTTGGGGTCGTACCAGTCGTAGCGGCCAAAGAGGGCAACTTTGTTTACCTGTTGGATTAGCGTAATATATCCACCAGCAAACTCGCGAAGGTACGATGCCCCTGTAGGTATCGCTGCGTAGTCGGGACTCTTAGTGCTACCCGAAGTACCAGGCTGTTTTCCGAAAAGGTATTCCGATACGAGCTGGGTCTTACCAATCGAAGTCTTTACGGATAGCTGCGCATCGAAACCTACATACTGACGTTTTAGTTTGGTACCAACAATATCGGTTTGGGCTTGGAATGCGCTTACCCCGTTTACTTCGGTCATCTTATAAACCATTGTGGTGGGATTGTACACATTTCCGTAGTATAACGAAACTCCCAGGTTGAGGTAGAGGTTATCGGTTGAAAGGCCGCTGTACGACACTTTTCCTATCAGATCTTTAAACTTGTCGACTTCGGGATTGATGCCATTTCCGTTGAAAAGGCCTAGCTTCAGCCCAAAGCCTTTAAGTGATGATTTTTCGTCGGCCTTGTAGGTAACCATGGCGCCTAAATCTTGCTCGCCAGGAAGAAGAGTTTGGAATACGATTGGACGCTCAACCACCTCCATCGACGACGAGGAGTATTCAATGGCATACCCAAACGGTCTGTCGAATATACCTCCAACGAGTGAAACGGTCTCGGCAAATGGGGCAATCAGGTTGATGTAGGCGTTCTTTATGCCCACTCCTTTTTCACTTGCGTCGAACTGAAAAACTGCCGAGCCAAAGTTTAAGTCGTAGGCAAACTTTAGACGGGCACGACGTACCGAAAAGCGGTTATCTAGCTCCTTAGAGAAGTTTCCTCCATTGAACGTTTTAGCACCTAGCGTGTCGGCATACTGGAATTGGCTTTGAATGTAGCCGCTAACCTTTAAGTTCGAAAGGGCGCTGGTCTGTTTCTTTATCAAGGCAACCTCTTTTGCTAAAGAGTCGAGCTTACTCGTTTGTGCAATCGCCGATCCGCCTATTGCAACGATTCCAAGGAGAAGTCCTAGTGACTTTGATACGGCCATAATAAGTGTTCTTATGAGTTATTTTCCACTACAAATAAACGGCTATGTTATTAACTGAAGCTGAATATAGAATTAATTTACAGCTAAGTATTACAGCCGACAACCGATTATCGACTCGTTATTGGTAACATTAAGTTAACAATTAAGTTTTTTTATCTGGTAATTAATTGCAGGCAAGCACTTGTGAGGGGTTACGGGTAGGTGTTAAACAGGGTGTGTTGAGTGGGTTGTACCCTTATGCTATTTATGGGTGGCGAATTAGAAAGCAGTTGTCGTTCGGCATGGTTATGCTATTTGCAAGGTCGTTTGCGATGAGGCTTACTGGTTAGCTAAGCCTGAAAGTAAGGATGGGTGTAGCGGGGAAGTAAATTCCTAACGTCAGAGAATGAACGGTAAATATTATTAAACTACTTGTTGTTGTTTGTTACGGTTCATTACGATTCAACGATTGAAAAGGACGTTATATTGAATAGTTGGTTTCAATTGATCTATTGGGTAGTTTGTTTGCGATTTTTCGATGTGGTGTATTTAACAGTTGGATGCTAATTCGTTTGGAGTCGGGTTGGAATCCATACCTTATTTTGATACTTTCGGCACTATAAATTGGGGTAGTTTGGTCTGCTCCTAATATTTTAGGCTTCAAAAGGCAGCTATAGCATAGGGTTACTATATACTATTTATCAATTACTTACTTTTTACATACGTAAATATCTAGTGGCCTCTTGTTGTTTTAGTCCCAGTGGTTGAATTAAAATAAAATAGGATGAGTAATCTTTTAGAAACATTAGAAGGGAAGGGTGTTAAGCTGTCGGCTAGCCTCATCGATGTTCTAAGTGGCTGTAAAGGGATAACGGTATTCAATACCACCGAGGAGCTGGCCGCCGCTTCGACTGGAGGACTCGAGAACGACACCTTTGAGGTTAAGTATGATATTCCTGGAAAGGGATTGTACACCGAGGCGGTTGTTAATCGCGTTACCAATGGTATTTCAGCCAACTATACCGAAGCCTACATGCGTCGTCGCGATCCAAATACCATGGCCATTGCCGACGATAAGCCAACCGATAAGGTTCGGTTTAAGGATAAGTACGGTTACGATTTTTCGGTGCTACGCAAGGAAACCGAAGAGTGGCTAAAGACTCAGGAACTTGCCGTATTCTTCTATTTTGCAGGGAGCCATCATCTAGGTGCTGGAGGTATCGCCGTTTGCCCTACCAATGCAGCATTCTTTGCAATGGGTTTAGGTATGCTTCAACAGCTGGTTCCTATCGATCAGGTTGATGCGTCGTTTAGCTTCGATTCTGTTATATATGTAGCACCACCTTTCCGTCACACCCATTTTGAGGGTAAGCAGGTGGTGGTTCATAACCGTACTGAGGATCTTCACGAAATATTTGCGTTTAACCTATACCCAGGGCCAAGTGCCAAGAAGGGGTTGTACAGCGTTCTTCTCGACAAGGGTGAAAAGGAGAATTGGATTACCACCCATTGCTCTACCGTACTAGCCATTAGTCCGTACGACAACGTTACCACCTTTATGCACGAAGGTGCTAGCGGTGGAGGTAAGAGCGAAATGCACCAGCATATTCTACGCGAGCCAAATGGTCAAATCCTTGTTGGCGAAAACCTCATTACCGGTGAGAAGCGTATGATTACCATCCCCATGTTCTGCGAATTCCGTCCCGTAACCGACGACATGGCGCTTTGCCATCCATCACTCGATAAGGGTAATGGAAAACTTTCGTTGGTAGATGCAGAAAATGCGTGGTTCATTCGTGTGGATAGCATTAAGGAGTACGGCGATGATCCATTCCTCGAAAAGCTAACCATTAAACCCAAAAAACCGCTTCTTTTCTTTAACATCGAATCGAAACCTGGCTGTACCGCTCTTGTTTGGGATCATGTGGAGGACGAACCGGGTAAGCGTTGTCCTAATCCACGTGTGGTGGTTCCTCGCGAGCTGGTGCCTAATACCATCGACAAGCCGGTAAGTATTGATGTACGTAGCTTTGGAGTTCGCACTCCGCCATGTACTGCCGAAGCACCTTCGTACGGTATTATTGGCATGTTTCACATACTTCCTCCTGCTCTTGCGTGGCTTTGGCGTTTGGTCGCTCCTCGTGGCTACGCAAATCCCAGTATTTCGGGTCCAAGTACAACAGCGATGGAGTCGGAAGGGGTGGGGTCGTACTGGCCATTTGCTACGGGAACCATGGTGCAGCATGCCAACATGCTACTCGATCAAATTGTAGCCACTCCGAACGTTGAGTATACGCTTGCACCTAACCAGCACATCGGTGCATGGAAGGTAGGCTTTAAGCCGCAGCTGTTCATGCGCGAATACCTTACCCGAAGAGGTAATGTGAGCTTGCGTAGCGACCAGTACCAGCCAGCACGCTCGCCGCTACTTGGTTACGAGCTAAACTACCTCACCATCGAGGGGTCGAAGATTCCTTCGCGTTTCTTGAAGGTGTACAAGCAGCCCGAAATAGGTGTTGATGGGTATGATGCGGGTAGCCAAATTCTACAAGAATTTTTTGCTAAGGAGTTAAAGAAGTATTTAAGCCCCGACCTTTCTCCTCTTGGCCGTCAAATTATTGAGGCATTTCTTGCAGGAGCTGGCGTTGAGGAGTATAACACGATTCTTCCGATGGCCAACAACAATCCTATTCCACAGAAGTAGCGTTATTGAGATACTATGATATTAAGGTGGATGTTCAGCATTGTTGGACATCCTCCTTTTTTTTAATGAATGAAGCCTAGCTTACAGGCTTAGCTCGATATATGTTGCTAAGGCCATTTCTTAGCGCTCGCACATCAAATAAATAGTATACCTTTGCGCCATGAGTAGCCTGTTTAGATACGCCATAATTCTTACCGCTGTTGTGCTGTCGTTGTTTGGCACGAACAGAAGTGGTGGTGTGCTATTCAGTCAAGCAGCACAGCATATCGATGCGAAAAGCACTTGCTGCTCTTTTTCAGAGGACAGACCCAACCTCTATAGCGTTCCTCGACAGAGCGAAATTCTTTCTGCTATTGGGAGTGGGTTTTCTACCGCAAGTATTAACGATTTTACCCTCTACCTGTGGGGACATACTCCTACAATTGAGCATCGGGTAGATAGGATTACTGCTCATTACCTCTATAAATCGTACCATCTTTACCGGAGTTTAGCTATTTCGGATATCATATACCCCTTTCACTACTTCTGGTAATTCTTCGTTAAACGTTTTCGGTTGACGACTGGCAACTCTTCTAGTCGTACGTCATTTACTGTACTTGCAGGTTGCTAACACCATGCTTAGCCTTGCTGTATGGCATTACTTTTACGTTTAATAATTAAGAAATATGGATTCAGTAGTAGTTGTAGGACTTGTTGTCTTGGGTATCTTTATTTTACCTTTTGTCCTAATTCAGGTGAGGAACATAACCAGCCATAAGCGATTTATCAGTGGCTTTTATAGTAGAGCCGAGCAGCTAAAGCTCAATATAACGGAAAAAGAGCAGTGGAATAGCAGCTACTGTATTGGAATCGATCCCAATTCGAAATCGTTACTGTACATGAAAAAGCATGGTGGTGAAATAGAGGAGGTAATAATTGACTTAACCATGATGGAAAGCTGTAGGGTGGTTAGTAGGAGTCGTAATGTGGATGGAATTACCGTAATTGATGCTATTTATTTGGCTTTGCCATTTCAGAATAGTAAGAATCCGGAAGAGCAGCTCGAATTCTTTAATGGAAACTACCATTCTTTCTCTTCTAGTGATTTGCCGCTTGCCGAAAAGTGGGCTGCACTAGTAAAGTCGAGCATAAAGCTAAAGGTATAGCGATTGGGAGGTGCTACATCCTGTATACATGGCTGTAGTACGGTTGTTGCAGCTCCATTTTTAGGCTAACATTACGTGTTAGCCGCTAAGTTTAAGGCATGGAACGCTGCTTTTGCACGATTCCGTGCCTTTTATCAACGTAAATAAATAACTAAGATTATGGGCGTAATTACATTAAATAGTCTCGACTGTTCGAGAATTCAGCGCTGCATTAAGGATGCCATGCGGGTTAATTCGATAAGCTCACGCGAAGCTGCATCGCTGGTTAAGGAGTTAAATTCGGCAACGATAGTTGATCCAGAACAGATTCCGTCGAATATTGTAACCATGAATTCGATTGTAAACATCAGCTTTTTAAATACCAGCAAGCAGGTTCGGTTTCAAATTGTATACCCCGAAGATGCCAACGTAAAGGAAAACAAGATATCAATCTTTTCGCCCATTGCGACAGCGCTAATTGGTTACAAGGTTGGCGACGAAATAGAATGGATTGTACCTGCTGGTGTTACCTCTATTCGAATTGATGAAATCGTTTATCAACCCGAAGCATCGGGCCATTACTCCGTATAGCCTACAGTTATCCTTTTTATAAAGGTAGGCGAAGATACGGTGGGAGTTCCTCTATTTTACTTGATAGAAGCTATCGGGAAGTAGAGGTTGCGCATGCTATTTATCGCATTTGTCGCTCGATTTATGGGGACAATTCAGTTGGCTTGTATCCGGGAAGTAAAAAGGAGGCTGTCGCCATATTACGAGACAGCCTCTTTTTATACCGTTTAATTGTAGCGCTAATCGGTTTTAATCGGTACAATAAGCTTTGCCGGTGTTCTGTTGCTACTTTGCTACTAAATCGTGTGCCATCATTCTATTATTATACTGCTGAAGAACGGCCTTCATCTTACTTTCGTA
>CAXYUU010000186.1:0-6970 GCA_964292015.1 uncultured Acetobacteroides sp. | reverse complement strand
TTGCCACAACCGGACGTTACGATTCCAGAATGTATGCAACCATTTTCTTCCAAGACCCCTACTTTCACGACCCTGCAAACCCTCGTGTATACGGTGATATCTACGACAACTGGTTCTTCAAGTTAGACAAAAATGACAATCGTATAACCTATGATAGACCAGCCTACCGCAAGTATCTTCCAAGAACCGCGGACGATTTAAACAAGACTCGTGTACCTATAAACTTGACGCTAATGCGCTACTCCAACGTTCTTCTTATGAAGGCAGAAGCCCTAAATGAGCAAGGAAAACCAGAGTTGGCAATTCCGCTAATTGATCAGGTTCGTGCAAGAGCCGACATGCCGGCAATGTTGGGAACTAGCAAGGAGCAAGTATTTGCTCAAATTGAGCACGAAAGAACTGTTGAATTTGCATTAGAAAATCTCAGATGGTACGATTTACGCCGTTGGGGCAAGCTTCAAAGTGCAATGACTGCTGCAGGCAGATCTAACTTTAACGCCAGTAAAAACAGCTTCTACCCTATTCCCCAAACAGAGTTGAACTCAAACAACGCACTCTAGTGCTATGACACCTAAGGCTGCCTAGTAAAAGTAACCCCAGTCGGAGCCCAAACTCCGACTGGGTTACCTATCAAAGAAGCATACAAGACTGTACAATTCGCCTCCTTTAGGCAGCCTTTATACTCAACCACCATGTTAATTGTAATTGGAATCATGTTTTTTGGAGTGTCAGCAGGTTTACTGCTCCGGCATAATCCCCCCAAATATCTTGGAAAAACAATCAACCTGGTTATCTACCTACTTCTACTCCTATTGGGCATCTCGGTTGGTACCAACAAGATGATTATTGGCAATCTGCACACGCTGGGCATACAGGCCTTAATAATAACCTTAGGGGCAATAACCGGAAGTGTACTCCTATCGTGGCTACTTTATCGATACCTCTTTAAAAGATAGCCCACCAACCCGACCACAGCTAAAGCACAACCATGAAAGGCAGCATAACCATCGTCCTCTTCTTTTTCATTGGTACCATTTTAGGGGTATACAAATTCGTGCCTACCGAACTGCTGGTACACGACTACACCATCTACATCCTGTACTTTCTGATGTTTTTGGTGGGCATTAGCATAGGAAGCGACAAGCATGCGCTCAAAACGATATTTAGGCAAAGTTGGAAAGTGGTACTTGTTCCTCTGGCAACAATTATCGGCACGCTTGCAGGATGCGTGGCCATAAGTCCGCTACTTAAGAACATCACGCTAAACGAATGCCTTGCAGTTGGATCGGGATTTGGTTACTACTCGCTTTCGAGTATATTTATATCACAGTATAAGGGTATCGAAATGGGAACCGTTGCCCTCACCTCAAACATTATGCGCGAAATCATCACCTTACTGCTTACGCCACTACTAGTTGCCCGATGGGGTAAGCTGGCGGCCATTTCGGCAGCAGGTGCCACATCGATGGATACCACACTCCCAATTATTACAAAATATACCGGAAAGGAGTTTGTCCCCATTGCTGTTTTCCACGGGGTGGTTGTCGACTTCTCCGTTCCTTTTCTTGTCACCTTTTTTGCAACACTATAAAGCTATTTTAGGATGAAATTGCTAAACATCATTGCCTCTCTATCTATCCTTCTCCCGTTGGTAAGCGGTGCACAGGCCGAACAGCCCGAGTGGCAGAACGCCCGTGTCAACCAAATCAACCGAGAGAAGATGCACGCCTACTTTGTTCCCAATTCGAGCAGAGATGCAGCATTAAAAAATACGAACGACCGAAGAGCCTCGCTAAACGGGATATGGAAGTTCTGCTACTCGAAGAACCCAAGCAGCCGTCCGGCAACCTTCTTCAAAAAGAACTTCGACACCAGCAGCTGGAAAACCATTACCGTTCCCGGCAGCTGGGAGCTACAGGGATTCGACATCCCCATATATACCGATGTGCAGTACCCATTCCCTGCCCGTCCGCCCTTTGTGCCAACCGACTACAATCCGGTTGGCTCGTACCTTCGCGAGTTTACCGTTCCCCAAAACTGGAATGGCGACGATATCATGCTTCACTTCGATGGGGTCGAATCGGCCTTCTACTGCTGGGTGAATGGGGTACGCGTTGGATATAGCGAGGATAGCCGTCTACCTGCCGAGTTCAACATCACCAAGTACCTAAAGAAGGGGACGAATACTCTTGCCGTAGAGGTGTACCGGTATTCCGATGGCTCGTACCTCGAAAACCAGGACTACTGGCGCTACAGCGGCATAGAGCGTAACGTATGGCTGGTAGCACGACCAAAGGTTAGAATTCAGGATTTTGAGATCAAGGCCAAGCTATCCAACAATTTTAAGGATGGCGACTTTAGCTTAGCCCTCATCCTCAACCCCGAGAGGTTCGAAAAGGGAACATCGGCACAGGTAGAGCTCTTCGACACCAAGAACCAGAAGGTACTTACCGAAAACAAGGCGTTCAATAGTGCTGGAGATACCATCAACCTTGGTAAGCAGCTAAAAAACGTACTGGCATGGACAGCCGAAACCCCCAACCTATACACGCTGGTGGTTAGCACCCTCTCCCCTGCGGGTAAAACAACCGAGGCGTTTGTCCATAAGTTCGGATTTAGAAACGTGGAGATTAAAAACGGCATGCTGCAGGTGAACGGCGTACCCATTAAGATACGTGGGGTAAACCGGCACGAGCACGACCCCATAAAAGGTCGCAGCATTAGTGTGGAGAGCATGATACAGGATATCAAGCTAATGAAGCAGTTCAACATCAATGCGGTAAGAAACAGTCACTACCCCAACTACTCGGAGTGGTACGAGCTATGTGATAAGTATGGTTTGTACCTTGTTGGCGAGGCAAACATCGAATCGCACGGCATGGAGGCTCTGGATATGGACTCGCTTACGCGTCATCCCGATTGGGCCATCCCATTCCACGAAAGAATGGAACGCATGGTGGAACGCGATAAGAACATCACCTCCATCATTACCTGGTCGCTCGGGAACGAGTCGGGCTACGGTAAGAACTTCGAAGACCTATACCACTGGACAAAGAAGCGCGACAGCAGCCGTCCCGTACAGTACGAAGGAGCAGGACAAAAAGGATTATCCGACATCTACTGCCCCATGTACGCTCGCGTACCGGCACTTCGCTGGCATACCAACGAACGTCAAACCCGCCCGCTAATACTTTGCGAGTATGCCCACGCCATGGGTAATAGTAACGGAAACATAAAAGACTACTGGGAGCTTATCGACAAGTACGACCAGCTACAGGGTGGTTTTATTTGGGATTGGGTAGACCAAACCTATGCCAAAAAGGATGAGAAGGGACATAACATATGGGCATACGGAAGCGACATGGGGTTTGTTGGCGTAAAGAACGACTCCAACTTCTGCGCAAACGGTTTAGTTGCCGCCAATCGTACCCTACATCCCCACATCTGGGAGGTTAAGAAGGTATACCAGAATATCCATTTCGAAACAGTTCCAATGTCGAATAACCAGGTTCGTATTAGTAACCGCTTCGACTTCATCAACCTAAATAGCTACCAGCTAACCTGGACCATTAAGGGTAACGGAAAGACGGTTGCCACCGGTATGGTAGATATGCCCGAAATTAAGGCACACCAATCGGCAGTGGTAACGCTTAATCTACCCGAAATTAAGGCAATACCCGACACCGAATACTTCCTTACCATAGAGGCGACTACCAAAGAGGCAACCGATCTTGTTCCCAAGGGACATATCGTAGCCTGGGAACAATTTAAGCTGCCTGCTACTGCCATAACCACCGCCACACCAAAGATTAACGGCGTAGTTGACCTCAACGAAACGGCTAACGACATCACCGTAAAGGGTAAAACATTCTCCACCAGCTTCTCGAAAGCAAGCGGGGAAATGACAAGCCTACAGTATAACGGAAAGGAGTACCTACTCGAAGGATTACGCCCCAACTTCTGGAGAGCGTTTACCGACAACGATGTATCGAATGCCATGCCAGTACGTTGCTCTATCTGGAAGGATGCAGGAAGCACCCTAGTCCTAAAAAACATCCGCAAGAAGAGCACACCCGATGGCGTTAGCCTAGAGATGAGCTACCAGGCTCCAAAGGTTGAGTCGCAGATTACGGTTAGCTACACCATTCTTGCCAACGGTGCCATTAAGGTGGCATACCACTTTGCTCCAGGCGATCGGGCACTTCCCGAAATGCCGAAAGTAGGCATGCGCATGGTGCTCAAGGGTGAGTTCGATCAGATGCAATGGTTTGGAAGAGGACCACACGAAAACTATATCGACAGAAACTCAGGTGCAGCAATCGATCTGTACAAGGCAACGGTATGGGAGCAATTCTACCCCTACAACCGCGCCCAGGAAACTGCCAACAAAACCGACGTACGCTGGATGAGCCTTCAGAACCTGCAAGGCGAAGGCATCATGGTTAGGGGTGGACAACCCTTAAACGTCAGCTGCTGGAACTTTCCTCAGGAGGATATTGAGTACGTACCATTCGACATCATGCGCAAGCACGGCGGAAGTGTCGAGAAGAAGGATATGGTGTGGGTAAACATCGATTTGGAGCAGCAGGGCGTTGGTGGCGATACCACTTGGGGAGCAAAAGCCCACTCGGAGTACACCATTACCCCAAATACTAAGAGCTACAGCTTCGAGATTATACCGATTGTCAAATAGATATGAGAATTGAGATGTGAGATCTTAGACACTAGATGTTAGATTTTAGACACTAGATGTGAGAGATGAGAAATGAGACAAGAATTTCGTGATAAGTGATATGATTATCATGATACCTGATTCAAAAACAAACACTGCTAAATGATTAAGATTTTAACCGCAACGATACTCCTTGCAGCCACGGTACTTGGTGCAAGTGCCGCCGGTAAGTATAAGGATATTGCCAAAAGGTATCCCGGCATCCTTAACATCGCCTACACCCCCGATACGCTTGCCGAGTGTAGTGGCGCCTTTACCGATGGCGGCTCGTGGGTGGGCTTCACCCTTCCCTCCGAAGAGAAAGGGGTAAACGGGTTCTGTGGCCCCTTCACCATCGATAGCCGACGTTGGATTAGCAGGTCGATTGCCGTAGTTGGAGTTGAAAAAAATGGAAAAATGCTCGCTGCCGATCGTTTTACACCCGATAGCAGCTCCTATTCCCCTGGGTTCACCTATATCAGCAGCAAATGCGACGGTGTGAAGGTCGAGCAGCGACTCTTTTTTATCGATAAGAACCATGCCGTACTCCAGCTCAGCGCCAGTAACGTAAAGTGGAACATCGGCTCCACCATTTGGCTACCCAATACGGCCGTAAAGCAGAACGGCAATAGCCTTACCCTTACGCTATCGAACGGTGAAATTGCGGCCATAACCTTCCCCAACGACCTAAAGCTGACACTTAAGGGGAACCGGTACCTTGCCACCAGCAGCAAGCCATCGAACAGCGCCTATGCGGTTGTAAGCTTCTACACTAACGAAGCACAGCGAGCGGCCACGAGCGGTAAGGCCATGGACATACTTAAGAATCCGTTGGCAAGCATTGCCCAAAGCAAGGCTCGATGGAACGGATACCTTTCCAAAGCCCTTCGCAACGACATGCCCGAGAGCTACAACCGCGTTGCCGTAAAAAGTGTGGTTACGCTTATTGCCAACTGGCGCAGCGCCAAAGGCGATTTGCTCCACGATGGTGTTATCCCTTCGCATGCAGTTGGCTACTTTATCGGCTTTTGGGGATGGGACTCGTGGAAGCACGCCGTTGCCCTTGCCCACTTTGCCCCCAACGTGGCCAAGGATCAAATAAAAACCATGTTCGACTACCAAACTGACGATGGAATGGTAATCGACTGCATCTATACCGATAAGAGAGAGAACAACGCCCGCGATAGCAAGCCACCACTGGCAGTTTGGGCGGTTATGGAGGTGTACAAGCAGACAAAGGATATCACCTTTGTAAAGGAGATGCTCCCCAAGCTGGTAAAGTATAACCGCTGGTGGTTTACCCATCGCGATCACGACAAAAATGGCATCTGCGAATTTGGCTCAACCGATGGAACCGACGAGGCCGCCAAGTGGGAAAGCGGAATGGATAACGCCGTACGCTTCGACAGCTCCAAAATGGTTCGCAATAGCGAGGGAGCATGGAGCTTCGACCAGGAGTCGGTAGACCTCAACGCCTTCCTCTTTCTCGAAAACAAGATACTCAAGCAGCTAGCCAGCCTAACGAGCACATCGTACCCCGATTCGTTCGATGGCAAAAGGATGGACAGCTACTTTTTCGATGCCTCCAAGGGATACTACTACGACCGCAAGCTGGGAGATGGCTTTGTGAGCATCGAAGGTTCGGAGGGGTACATTCCCATGTGGACTGGGATGGCTTCTAAGGAACATGCCGCCTCAACCATCAAGATGTACGAAAAACCTAACAAGTTTTCGACCTACATTCCCTTTCCAACCCTTTGTGCCGACCACCCCGAGTTTACCCCTAACGGTTACTGGCGTGGACCTATATGGATGGACCAGCTTTACTTTGGTATTTCGGGTATCAGACGCTACGGATACACCAAGCTCGCCGATAGCTATACCAAACAGGTATTCGAACGGTTAAACGGGTTAACCGGAAATGCGCCCATACACGAAAACTACGACACCCAATCGGGCAAAAGGTTAAAGGCTCCCCACTTTAGCTGGTCGGCAGCACACCTGCTGATGCTTTACTGGGAATACAAGAAGTAGCCAACATCCCCGTAGGTAAGATGCTACAACAGCTAGCACAACCAATAGTAACCTCGTCCCTTTTTATATTTTTATAGTAGCTCCGAAACCGATTCAGCCTTGTGCTGGGTCGGTTTCTTTTTTTGGGCATACCACTTTGGAAAAATAGGGTAACCACACCAAGGTGGTGTCCATACCAACAGCAACCACCACTACCCTTGTAAAAAAGCAAGGCGTAGTATCCTA
>CAXYUU010000185.1:0-6982 GCA_964292015.1 uncultured Acetobacteroides sp. | reverse complement strand
CGTACTCCATCACCTTGCCCACAAAGGGGTACGACTTTTCGCCCAAATGCGAACCACCGGCACGTTCTTCGGGGGTTAGCGATATTAGCCAGGGGTACTTCGCCACGAGCTTCTGAATTTCCTGCTTAAACTCATCCAGCTGTGCTGGTGTAACTGCTGCGGTAATCTTATTTGTCATCGTTTTTTCGTTTTCGTTTAAATTATTTATTAAGAGAACGGCTACTAAATTAGCTGTTATTCTTACTCGCACAATTGATGGTTGAGATTATTAGTCCATGTGGCCAGTCTTTTAGCTTTTTTTATATTTTTATACGGAGGTAAAGATTAGCTGAGGCGTAGTAAAAGGCGAGCGTTGGCTCTGCGGTACACCAACGCATAAAATCGCTACTTTTACGCACCTATTAACCTAACCGATACCTATGCCCGTCCGATTTATTAAGTACCGCTTCCTGAAACGGCGCCGGAAGCATCGCTACCTTGCCGTAGCCCCACCATACCCCCGCTGCAAGAACTGCGGGCACGAGCTCCACAGCCAGTATTGCTCGGTGTGCGGGCAGTTTGCCCACCTGGCCAACCGCCCCTTTGGCGAGTCGCTGGGCTTCTACCTCGAGCACCACTACGGCCTCGACCACAAGCTGGGCTCCACGCTGTACAACCTCTTCTTTAGGCCGGGATTCCTCACCAAGGAGTACATGGTTGGGCGTATTGCGCGGCACGTGCATCCGTTTAAGCTCTACTTTTTTGCCAGTATCCTGCTGTTTGGGGTGGCGCTTAGCTTTACCCCCCTCAGCAAGCACGGAATGAAGGATGCCGACGAGCAAATTGTTCAGAATTCGGATTCCGTCAGCGTTGCCAGCATCGCTACGGGCGCAAAGGTGGCATCAACCCAAAAGGTGAAGGCCGCGGTAAAGGTCGAGGACGAGGACGACGGCGAATCGACCTTTGACAGCTTTATCGAAAACATTGCCAAAACAAAGCTCAAGGGTAAAACCAAGGGCGAGCTTACCGAGATGGTAACCCACAACCTGTCGCTGTCGGTGCTGGTGCTGATGCCCATCTTCGCGCTGCTGCTAAAGCTCTTCTACATCAGCCGAAAGCAGTACTTCTACATGAACCACCTAATCCACTCCATACACCTTCACACGGTGCTCTTCATCCTAATTGCCATTGGGGCCATCTGGGATTCGCAGGTCGAAGGCTTTACCCTGTCGTGGTGGATGCAGCTGCTCTTTTTGGTGTACCTGGTGCTGAGCCTATCGCGGTTATACCGCCAAAGCATTCGGAAGAGCGCGGTTAAGGCGATGATGATCCTGTTTATTTACGGAATCATCTGCACCGTTGTGGCGTTTGGTGCGCTCATCTACACCGTAGCGGGGTAGCCGCCAAGCCTGGCTCGTTTTTTTTTTGTTGAACCGATACCTATACCGCCTAACCATGCCCATTCGATTTTTTAAGTATAAAATGATAAAACGAAACCGCCGCCGGAAGCACGTGGCGGAGGTGCTGCCCTACAGCCACTGCAAGAACTGCGGCCAGGAGCTACACGGGATGTACTGCTCGAAGTGCGGACAGTTTGCCACCAAGGCCAACAGCCCGTTTGCCGAATCGGTTAAGCTCTACCTCGAGCACCACTACGGCCTCGACCACAAGCTGGGCACCACGCTGCGCTACCTCTTCTTTAGGCCAGGCTTTCTTGCCCGCGAGTACATGGAGGGGCGCATCGAGCGCCACGTACACCCCTTTAAGCTCTACTTCTTTGCCAGTATTCTGCTGTTTGGGGTGGCGCTATCGTCCCATAGCTCATCCGAATCCAAGGGGGTAGAGCAGCAGAACAGGCCGCTGCTGGATACCACCAGCACGGGCGATATTAACCTACATTCGAACAAGTCCATCACCTTCGACAATTCGGATTTGAGCGATGTGAAAGATTCGGCACAAGCTCGGCAGCAGCTCGATAGTGCTGCCAGTATAATCAATGCGGAGAAAAAACGTACGAGCACTACCAAAAAGAGTGCAGGTAAATCATTTTCCTTCGATGTCGATGAGGATGGCAAAGTCAGCAGCAGCTCGAATCAGTTAATGAAGACCCTCACCGGGGTTTCGCGCAAGGAGCTTGCCGAAAAGGCGGTGCACTACCTCTCGCTTTCGGTGCTCTTCCTAATGCCCGTTTTTGCCCTGCTTCTACAGCTGGTTTACCGCCGCAAGGAGCGCTACTACACGGGGCATCTCATCCTGTCTATTCACCAGCACGTGGTGCTGTTCATTGCCATTTCGCTATCGCTACTCTGGGAGCGGCTGGTGTCCGACGAGTACACCATTGGCGGCTGGATGTTCCTGGCCATGCTGGTGTACTTCGTGCTCAGCTTGTCGAACTTCTACGGCGAGAAAATTATTAAGTCGGCGCTAAAATCGATACGGATACTGCTTGGCTACTTCTTTGTCTGCCTTATTGTCGCAATCGGAATAGGCATACTAGTCTTTCTGTACTAGCAGGTAGGGGAATTACCTTTTTGCAGGTAAAAGAGGCCGTCTCCGAGTTGCGGGGCGGCCTCTTCTTGCTTTCAAGCTATTCGCACCCGTCTAAAACTTGGGGTTTACTGGCTTTTGCAAATTCTTTGCGGGGCGATTCCCCTCCTTGGGAGCAACCTTTGCCTATACCATCAGCTTCATATATCGAAAGTATGTTAATGACGGATTTATGAATTTGAAATGGAGAGCTTACTGTTTCGTGTAATGTGTAATCGGAGCGTACTCCCCTCCTTACCAAGGAGGGGTGCCCGTAGGGCGGGGTGGTTGGTAATTGCATTTGAGAAATTGGATGAACGATAAAAATTTGAAAGTAGGCAGAACCTTAATCGGAGCAAACTCCTACTTATCCATCTCCACTAAAACGGCCTTTTGCTGGGCAACCTCCTCCTGCAGCGTCTCCATTTTAAAGGTTGAGCTCTTTACCACCATAAACTTCTCCTTAAGCTTAATAAACGGCGTTTCGAAGTAGCGGTACGAGAGCCAAGCCACGGCAAGGGTCATAAATCCGGGTACCGTGTACATAATGATGTTGAACCCCACCCAGCTGGTAGCGGGTAGGTTTAGATTCATCAGCACCCGAATAACCACGGCAAGGCAGATGGTGTGGTACATGTATATGCCGTACGAAATGTCGCCCATCTTTTGCAGCCAGCCGGTATTGAGCTTAACCGGACAGGCCGGGTTGGTTGATACGTTGAGTATGACAACCGAGTAAAGTACCGCCTCGGCAATGGAAAACCCCACCACGGTGGTGTGAACCAGCAGCGACCCAATAACCGCAGCAAAGGTGCTCCACATCACCACGGGGTGGTAAATAACGTTGAGCACCTTGCGGTACCCATAAAATAAAACGTACGCCCCTATGGCACCAACGGCCATCTGCTCGATTTGAAGAAAGCGCCACGCGGTGTTGGCAAACCTCACGTATCGGATCCACGCCTCGTCGGGGTAGAGCGCAATCACCCCCATAAAGAGCAGCTGGGCCAACGTTTTTAAAACGATAAAGGCAACAAGAAAGGTAAAAAGATGGTTTTTGAACCACTTTATCAGCCAAGGCCAAAAGGCGTAAAATTGCTCCTCGATGCCCACCGACCAGGCCTGGTTGCTGCCCAGCACCGAAGGGTACATCTGCCGAGCAATATTAGGAATCAGGATGAGGTACAGGAATAGCTTTACGTAGAAACCGGTGTTCAAATCGCCGCTGATGCCCGGTAGCGTTACCACGTGGGGCAGCACAAAAAAGGTAAGCAGGGTGATGAAGTAGTACAGCGGCCATATCCGTAGCGAGCGTCGGACGTAGAACTTGTATACGTTTACCGTTTGCGTCTTTTTCATCTCGGCCATCAGCAGGTAGGTAATCAGAAAACCGCTCAGGGTAAAGAAGAGCGCCACGCCACGATGCCCCAACGAATCGATAACGACATTCGTCCCCCACACGTTGGGCAGGTTTGCCCAGTACTTGGTTTGCTCCACATGGTGAATAATTACGGCGTATGCTGCAATAAAACGAATTCCGTTGAGCCCCGGAAAGTAAACACGATCCTGTACCGACATCCTCTGGTGATTTTTTCCTAGTTAAACAGCAAAACTCGCGATTAGTGCAGTTTGCACCGAAAAACTAGCATCTTTTTAAGGTTGAAATGCACAATTATACCCTCAATGGTGTTTATGGATAAACGTGCATCTAGCAATCACAAAAAAATTGCCATCATGTCAAGGGGATTCAACTTCGTTTTTATTGGCCTACAACCCTGGGATATCTCCATAGGTAGTACGGCAAAGAATATTGCTACCGAGGTGGCAAAAACCTGTAGGGTGCTATTTGTGAACCCACCGCTAAACCGTAGCGAGTGGCTGCTGCACCGATCGAACCCTAAGGTGCAAAAGCGGATCGATATCATCGACAGAAAAATCGACTGCATCGAAAAGGTATCCGACAACCTTTGGGTATTTACCCCCCGAAAGATTGCCGAGTCGGTGAACTTCGTAGAGCCGCACGAGCTTTACCGCTGGTTTAACCGAAAAAACGACCAACGTCTGGCCTCCGAAATAGCGTACGCCTGTAGCCAGGTAGGTTTCGACCACTACATCCTGTTTAACGACAACTCGATGCTCAACGGATTCTACCTAAAGGAGCTGCTCGCCCCATCGCTATACATCTACCTGCTTCGCGATAATGTAATTGCCGTAGACTACCACAAGAAGCATGGAACGCGTATGCAGGAGGAGCTGGTGGCCAAGGCCGACCTCGTATTTGCCAACTCCGACTACTTCGCCGACTACTGTCGGCAGCATAATCCCAGCACGTTTATGATAGGCCAAGGCTGCGACGTGTCGCTCTACGCCGACCCTAACGGGATGCTGGAGGTAGCTCCAGAGCTGGCCAATATCCCACGTCCCATTATCGGATACACAGGAGCCCTTACCTCTCGCCGCCTGGATATCGAGCTGCTTACGAATATCGCCATTTACCGTCCCGAATGGAGTTTGGTGCTGGTTGGCCCCGAAGACGAAAAGTTTAGGGCATCGCACCTGCACGAGCTGCTCAACGTACACTTCATCGCAACGCAACCGGTAGAAAGGCTGCCGAACTTTATTAAGGGATTCGATGTGGCCATCAATCCGCAGGCCGTAAATATGATAACCAGCTGGAACTACCCGCTTAAAATAGACGAATACCTAGCGCTGGGCAAGCCAACCGTAGCCACCAAAACGGTGTTCATGGACTACTTTGGCGATTGGGTTTACCTGGCTACAGGAGCAAAACAGTACGTCAAGCAAATCGAAAAGGCAATGGCCGACGATACGCCCGAGCGGCACGAAGAGCGCGTTGCCTATGCCGCTACCCACACCTGGGAAAACTTTGTTGGCAAGATCTACGAGCAAATCGAAAAGGTTCTGACCCCAGTCCAGCAGGAGGGCTAACCGAAATATGGTAGCAAAAGATGCGAGCTACAGCCCGCTTGAATATGCTGGAGAACAACATCTTTTTAGGATGCAGCAACAACACCGAGTAACCGCCACGTATTATACGAAAGTAAAATGAGCAACAACGCGCACCCCCTAGTCAGCATTATTACCATAAATTTTAAACAGGCAGCGGTAACCATTGCCCTACTGAAAACCCTTAAGGAAATTAGCTACCCCAACTACGAAGTTATTGTGGTAGATAATGGCTCGGGGGAGTATGATGCCAACATTATTGCATCGGCAGCACCTTGGGTTAAGGTAGTTGCCAGTGCGGTAAACCTGGGTTTTGCCGGAGGTAATAATCTGGGGGTTGCTGAGGCAAAGGGCGAGCTGCTGCTGTTTATTAATAACGATGTGGAAGTCCCTGCTGGATTTCTCGAACCGCTGGTAGCGGCAATGCAACAACCCAAAGTGGGAATGGCAAGTCCAAAGATTCGTTACTTCCACAGCCCACAAACCATTCAGTATGCAGGAAGCACGCCTCTGAGCTACGTTACCATGCGCAACCGCGCTATTGGCTATGCCGAAACCGATAACGGGCAGTACGACCGAACACTCGAAACCGCCTTTGCCCATGGTGCGGCAATGATTACCTCGCGAGAGGTGGTTGATAAGGTAGGGTTGATGTTCGATGGCTACTTCCTATACTACGAGGAGCTCGACTGGTGCGAACGAATAAAAAAGGCGGGGTTTAAAATCATGTACGTCCCCGAATCGGTGATATTTCACAAGGAGTCGGCTAGCACGGGAAAGCAGAGTCCGCTAAAAACATACTACCTCAACCGTAACCGGCTGCTCTTTCTTAAGCGGAATACCGATGGGCTAACCAGGGTAATGGGCGTTGCCTACTTTTTGGGCGTTGCCTTTCCCAAGCGGTTCATCGAAACCGTAATCAACCGCCAGCCCAGTCACCGCAAGGCGCTGGTACGTTCTATTCTATGGCATATAAATCCTAAGCGCTACAAGTATGTTTCTTAACCTTCTTCTTTGGGTATTGTACGTCTACCTAACCTTCTGGGCGGTGTACTTCTTGTTTTTTGGGGTGATAGGTCACCTGCGTCACTCGCGCCCAATAGGACGTTCGTGGAGTGCCGATTTCCTGGTGCTGCTTCCTGCCTATAAGGAGGATGCCGTCATTCTCGATTCGGCACGAAAAGCAACGTGCCACAACTATCCGCAAGACATGTACGATGTAATGGTAATTGCCGACTCGCTACAGCCCGAAACGGTGGCCGCGCTACGGGCTATTCCGGTTGAAGTGTTGGAGGTGAACTTCGAGAAAAGCACCAAAAGCAAGTCGTTAAATGCAGCCCTTTCCGCTGTAGCTAAGGAGTACGATGCGGTGGTCATACTCGATGCCGATAATACTATGGAGCCCAACTTTCTGTCGAAAATGGCAACCAAATATAACCGGGGATGCAAGGCAATTCAAGGGCACCGAATGGCAAAAAACACCAATAGCAAGCTAGCCTATCTCGATGCA
>CAXYUU010000184.1:0-6985 GCA_964292015.1 uncultured Acetobacteroides sp. | reverse complement strand
TGGGCTCAAACTTATGTTTGAGCCTTTTTTATACAATTCCGATACGAACTGAAATCAAATTCTAATAGCATGATATATTTGTTTTTAGCCTATTTGATTTTTCTATCTTTTTAAACATCTTGGTTTGAAAAAATGGCACTTCTGTATAAGAAGTGCCATTTTTTATTCGTGATTGGTTTTCCTAGTATCCAAAGATAGCCTCTTGGCTTAACTTAGTTACAGGACCATACTTTTGCGTGATTTTATTAAAGTCCATTTCAGCCTCGTTTCCAAGGATAATATAGGTCTTTGGCTTGTTTTTGATGTAGGTGCTATTAAAGTTCACCACATCGGCAAGCGATAACTTTTGGACTTTCTCGAATAAAGACTTACGAACATCAGTAGTTTGTTTCATCTTTTGAGCCTTTAGGTAACTCCAAAGGATGTTGTCTTTTGTGATGCGTTCTGTACGTATAGACGAGATAACAGACTCTTTGGTAAGAGCAAATGCACCTTCAGAGGTTGGCATGTTGTTGAAAAGGTCGTTGAAAGCATCGGTAGCATCGAACAACTTATCGTTCTGAGTTGCAATAAAGCTATTGTTAAGGAACCATTTATTAGGAGAAGTTGGAGTTGTGTAAAATGCCCAAGCAGTGTATGCCAAACCACGTTTTTCTCGAAGTTCCTGGAAAACAATAGCATTCATACCACCACCAAAGTAGTTATTGTAAAGCGACGCAACTGGTTCTACATTTGAATCGTAAGCAATGCTACGACTCGCAGTTCTGAGATACGCTTGTTTTGCCTGATAGTGGGCAAAAATCACCTTGTTTGTTGTAGTCTCAAGCGGATCCATACGTGTTTCGGCAGGTCCTTTAGCCAATAATTTTGGAGTTATGTGACTTTTTTCCAGATGATCTAATACTTCTTTCTCCGATTGAGGTCCGTAGAAAAGAATGGTGTGTTCTATGCCAAGTAGAGATTTTATTTTCGCAACCAAAACTTCTGGTTTCATTGCCTTTAACTCCGCTTCGGAGAGAATATTGGTTTGTGGATTTAGCGGACCGTAAGTTGCGTAACTATTCAGCACAGAGATATTGCTTTGCTGGTTAGCTTTAGCATCTTTACGTTGTTTTAGAATATTATTTACAAATAATCTATAGGCAACGGTATCAGCCTTTGCATTGTTAAGCACTTGTTCCATTAAAGACAATGCACTCCAAGCATTTTGGGCAAGTCCATTTACAAAAACATAAGTTTCATCAGAAGTACTCTGAACATTGAAAGAGCAAGCCAACTTGTAAAATTCCTTCTTTAACTGTTCTGCCGAGTTCTTAGAGGTTCCAAGGTAGTTGAGATACTTAGCAGCAATGTTTAACACTTTATCGTGATTGCTTCCCATCTTAAAATGGTATGCGAGCATAAAAGTTCCATTCTCAGAGTTTTTGCGATATAATACTGGAATGTTCGACTTGGTGACTAGGTGTGTAATGTCTTTGTTGTAGTCGATGAAAACAGGTTCGATTTGCTTTGCAGCTTTAACCTCTGCCTTAATATCTGTTAGCAACTTAGACTCCTCCTCGCGGTTAATTTGTACTGGAGTTATAGCTGGCTTTTCGACCTTAGCGACATCAGTAGGATTTCCTTGACGCTTATATACTACAACATAGTTATTGCCAAATCTTTCGTTAGCAAACTTTACAACATCAGTCTTAGTGATTTTACCTAGACGATCGAGGTAGTTAACCAACTTTTCGTAAGGAGTTCCATCGAGAAAACAGCCAAGCATTGCAGTAGCACGGTTATTGTTGTTCTCGTAACTCTTCATTCGCTGTAGCTTCAGGTTATTAATAGAGGCTTCAATCACACCATCGGGGAAATCACCTTTTTTGAGGAGATCAACTTGCTGGAGTAGAATATCCTTTACTTGATAGAGAGTTTGACCCGATTTGTTTTTACCTGATAAGATAAAAGCACAATAGTCGGTAAGACCATAAACGCTCGAACCAGCACTTTGAGTTAACATTTTTTGGTTCACATTAAGGTCGATAAGACCTGCTTTGCCGTTAGAAAGGATGTTATCGATAAGCTCTACCATTATGACATCAGACGAACTAGCACCATCGAAACGGTAAGCCATTGTGATATTTTCGGTTTCAAGACCAGTTACATCTACAGTAACTGGAGATGTTAACGGCTTTTCGGCAGCAAAAGTAAGTGGGGTAACAGGACTAGGTTTTAACTTACCAAAGGTGGCGTCGATAATACGGATAGCCTCATCGGGGTTAAAATCGCCCGACATAGAGATGGCCATATTATTTGGCACATAATACTTAGAGTAGAACTCACGAATGTTCTTCATCGATGGGTTCTTTAAGTGCTCGGTTTCGCCAAGGGTAGTTTGCTGACCGTAAGGGTGGTTAGGAAAAAGGGCTTTAAGCATTGCCTCGTTTGCCTTACGAGTATCCTTAGTTAGCGACATGTTTTTCTCTTCATAAACAGTTTCTAACTCGGTATGAAAAAGACGAAGGACTAAATTCTGGAAACGATCGGTTTGAATTTCGGCCCAAGGTCTAATTTGATTAGAAGGAATATTTTCTACATAAACCGTGTAATCGTTAGATGTATAAGCATTTGTTCCATCCGAACCAATAGCACTCATCAATTTGTCGTATTCGTTAGGGATAGCAAACGTAGATGCTACAAACGAAATACTATCGATAGCATGATAAATTGCTTTACGACGATCGGGAGCTACCTCATTACGGTAAACCTCAAAAAGAGAGTCGATTTTGGCAATTTGTGGACGTTCGGCTTGCCAGTTTAGCGTACCAAAACTTGGTGTACCCTTGAACATCATATGTTCGAGATAGTGTGCCAATCCAGTAGTTTCTTTTGGGTCGTTCTTGCTTCCAACACGTACTCCTACAAGTGTCTGGATCTTAGGAGCATCTTTATACACCGACATATACACAGTTAGACCATTATCTAACTTGTAAATTCTAGCCCCAAGCGGATCATTAGGAAAAGTTGTGTACTTGTACTGCTTCTGTGCCATTAGCATAGCAGGCAAAAGCATGAGAACGACTAACAATAGTCGAAATTGTTTAATCATAAAGTTTATATTAATTGGTGACAAATAGGTATTTCAAGATTCAACAGCCTTAAAAGAGCAACGCAGATTTTTTGATTTTTTCCGGGTTAAATATATTGATTAATTCGCAACGATTAACTTAGCATCAAAAAATGGCACTAACGACTAAGTCCCATTTTAGGGTATCATGCCGAACGTATCAAGAGCTAAAAGTAGTATAATGTGAAACCAATGGAGTTGAGTAGTTACAAAATTTCACCGTGCGTCTTCTAAATTCGTTTAACTTCTTCTTAACTGGCAGCATCTGACTTGTAGGTGGTAACACCATAGAGGTGCCGATTAGCTATTGACTTTAGATATTAGACTGAACGGTTACGCCGACAATTTCTAATGTCATCTATCGACTAAAATCTTAAAAGCATACATTAAACAAAAAATCAATCTAAACTAAATTCTTATACCACTGCAATATTCATGTGATTTAAAGCGTTTTAAAATTGCAATAAAAATAATATCAAAATCTCTTTTTATTTCGTTGTAACCTTTTACCCATAACAGCGTCTTAAAAACGTTAAACACCAGAATATAGCTATGATAAAACTTGAGTCCATTAACAAGACATACAACAACGGTAGTCCGTTGCATGTGCTAAAAGGTATAGATCTAGATATTCACAAAGGCGATTTCGTCTCCATTATGGGTGCTTCGGGCTCGGGAAAATCGACCCTACTCAACATTTTAGGCATCCTCGATAACTACGACACGGGAGCATACCGCCTAAACGACGTTCTGATTAGCAACCTCAGCGAAAAGCGTGCGGCTGAATACCGAAATAAAATGATTGGATTCATCTTCCAATCTTTTAACCTCATCAACTTTAAAAATGCCATGGAAAATGTGGCGCTACCGCTCTACTACCAAAAGGTGAGCCGCAAGAAGCGCAACATTATGGCAATGGAGTACCTCGACATGCTCGGGCTAAAGGAGTGGGCAACCCACATGCCTAACGAGATGTCGGGTGGACAAAAGCAACGGGTAGCCATTGCCCGCGCCCTTATTGCCAATCCGCAAATAGTGCTTGCCGATGAGCCAACAGGGGCACTCGACAGCAAAACATCGCTGGAGGTGATGGAAATCCTTAAGGATGTTAATCAAAAAGGGATGACGATGATTATTGTTACCCACGAGAAGGCCGTTTCGGAAAAGACCAATAAGATTATTCGGCTAACGGATGGCATCATCGAATCGATAACTCAAAATTAGGTAGCCATGCTAGACTTATGGCAAGAGATAATGGCTACCATAAAAGCCAATAAGCTTCGAACATTTTTTACCGGGTTTGCCGTTGCATGGGGCATTTTCATGCTTATCGTACTGCTGGCCTCGGGTAACGGGCTAAGTAACGGCGTTAGCAGCAACTTTTCATCCGAATCGAAAAATGCCATCTACCTATGGCCAGGCACCACCACCATGGCATACGGCGGCTACCAAAGTGGGAGAAGGATGAAGATGTCGGAAAAGGACATCTTCCTTTCTGAAAAGCAGCTTCCCTACGTTGATACCATTGCCTACAAATTTTACGCATCGGGCGAAGCGGTATTTTCCAATGGCAATAAAACCGGCACGTACGGACTAGTTGGCGTTACCACCAACTACGCAGCACTCGAAGGAATAGAGGTTCTGCCTGGCATGGGACGCTTTATTAACCTAATGGATGTTCGGGAAACGCGCAAGGTAATCGCCATAAATGAGAAGATAAAAGACCTGCTATTCCCCAAGGAAAATCCGATTGGCAAGTTCGTAAATGTCAGCAACGTGATGTACAAGGTTGTGGGAGTGGTAAAATACACTACTGGCAACGATAGCCGCGAAGGGTACATCCCCATATCTACGGCAAAAAGCATTTACAACTTCGGTAAGGAAGGTTACGATGGCATTATCCTATCGGCAAAAAGCCTGAAGACTGCCGAGGAAAACGAAGCGTACAACACAACCATCAGAAAAGGTTTTGGGAAGCTGCATACGTTCAATCCCGAAGATAGATCGGCTATTGGCATATCGAATAACTCGGAGAACTACATCCAAACCATGAAAATATTTTGGGCCATCAAGCTCTTTATTTGGATCGTGGGCATTGGCACCCTTATAGCCGGAATTGTTGGCGTAAGCAATATCATGCTAATTACGGTAAAGGAGCGCACCAAGGAGTTTGGCATCCGCAAAGCACTAGGCGCCACTCCTACCTCCATCATTAAGCTCATCCTCATCGAATCGGTATTCATCACCGCGGTATTTGGCTACATCGGAATGATGCTGGGCATTGGCCTCACCGAAACCATCAGCTACGTTATGAGCCAAAATGCGTCGGACGGCGAGGTTATCTTTAAAAATCCAACGGTTGAAATTGGGATTATACTCGCAGCACTCGGCATTCTTATCCTATCGGGGCTAATTGCCGGATACATCCCTGCCAAGCGAGCGGTAACCATTAAGCCAATAGATGCTCTTAGAAGCGAATAGCAAAAACCTACTAAAAAACGTACCATGTTTGATTTAGACCGTTGGCAGGAGATATGGGAAACCATCACCAAAAATAAGATGCGCAGCTTCCTTACCGCCTTTGGGGTATTCTGGGGCATCTTTATGCTGGTGGTGATGTCGGGTTCGGGCAATGGGTTACAAAACGGCATATCGAATGGAATTAAATCGGTTGCCACCAACTCCGTTTTTTACTGGACCAACAACACCACCGAACCCTATAAAGGATTCAGGAAAGGACGTGCATGGAGCATGCGCTCGAAGGATATTGAGATAATTAAGAGCAAGGTGCCCGAGGTTGAGGTGGTATCGCCCATGCTATTTGGGGGAAGCCGCTCGCCCAAGAACACCATCAGAGGCGAGAAGTCGGGCTCGTACAATGTAAAAGGGCTTAACCCCGACTATACCAAAATCGACAAACCCGATATTGTGTACGGTCGCTACATTAATGCTATCGACATAGAACAAAAACGCAAGGCCGTAGTAATTGGCTACAAGGTGTACGAAGATCTTTACAAGATTGGCGAAAACCCAATTGCCACCACCATTAAGGTAAACGGCATCTACTACACAGTTATTGGTGTGGTAAAGGGTAACTCGCACATGAACATCAACGGACCGGTAAACCAGAGCATAATGCTCCCCTACACCACCATGCAGCTGGCCTACAACATGGGCGACCAGGTTCACGTGCTTGCTATCACCTCCAAAAAGAGTGTTAGCGTATCGTCGCTAGAGGATCGCATTAAAAACATTATCAAGAAGGAGCACGACATTTCGCCAACCGACCCAGATGCCGTATCGGGGTTTAACCTCGAGCGCCAGTTTAATATGTTTGCCAACCTATTCCTAGGTATCAAGGTGCTTATTATGATTGTGGGCTTTGGGACGCTGTTTGCCGGCGTAGTTGGCGTAAGCAACATTATGATGGTAACCGTTCGCGAGCGAACCCAGGAGATTGGCATTCGCCGCGCACTGGGGGCAACGCCAATGAACATTCTCAGCCAAATTATGATGGAGAGCCTTGTGCTTACGCTCATAGCAGGTATTGCAGGACTAAGCTTCGGGGTGTTTATCCTCAACATTGTCGATACCATTTTATCCTCACAAACGGCCGACCCCAACAACCCAGCCTTCTTCATCAATCCGCAGGTAAGCTTCGACTTGGCCATTACGGCCTTGATAGTGCTCATTATTGCCGGACTATTTGCCGGAATGATTCCCGCTCGAAAGGCTCTTCGGATTAAGGCAATTGATGCGTTGAGGGATGAGTAGGCTTTTCGGACGAAGTTAAACGAAGTTATTTCAGAAGGTAAACGAAGTTAGAGGAAGGCTGATTTCGCGAAGTTAAACGGAAATAAACGGAAGTTATAC
>CAXYUU010000183.1:0-7000 GCA_964292015.1 uncultured Acetobacteroides sp. | reverse complement strand
AAATGCGCCCGATAGGACGCCTTTTTTTATTCTGAGTATAAGCTACTTTTTATTCTTGTAGGCCTCAATTCCCTTCTTGAGGAAATCGACAAAGTTGTCGGGATTCAGATCGTACGCCTTTGGGGTAACCAGCAGGTTCTCGTTGGCGTCCATCTGTATGTAGTAGGGCTGAGCGTTTACGTTGTACTTGGTAATTTGGTAGTCGGCATTTACCTTGCCCAGCGACTTAAGCACCTTTCCCTTGGCGTTGGTTTTCCAGTCGCTTTCGGGGAGTTCGGTCTTATCGTCGACGTACAGCGCTAGGATAACGTACTCCTCCTGTAGGAGCTTTAGCACGCGGGGATCGCTCCACACGCGGGCCTCCATTTCGCGGCAGTTTACGCAGCCGTGACCGGTAAAGTCGATAAAGATGGGCTTACCCACCTTTTGCGAGTAGGCCTTAGCCTCCTTGAGGTCGAAGAATCCCTTTAGGCCATGTGGTAGATGCAGGAACTCTCCGTACTTTACCTTGCCCACATCGGTGGAGTTCGATTGTACCGCAATCCGGCTCATGTCAAATTCTTGAGAAGATTGGGGAGGCAGGTATCCCGATATTCCGCTAAGCGGTGCACCCCACATTCCGGGAATCATGTATATCACAAAGGTGAATGTTGCCAATCCCATCATTAGGCGAGGAACCGAAAGGTGTTCTACTTCGCTATCGTGCGAGAACTTTATCTTACCAATAAGGTATAGCCCCATCAGCGAGAAGGTGGCAATCCAAATGGCGAGGTAGATTTCCCTGTCGAGTAATCCCCAATGGTAGGTTTGGTCGGCAATGCTTAGGAACTTGAAGGCGAAGGCCACCTCGAGGAATCCTAAAACCACCTTTACAGAGTTAAGCCATCCACCCGACTTGGGCATTTTATCCATCAAGCTAGGGAAGAGGGCAAATATGGTAAATGGGATGGCAAAGGCCAACGAAAAGCCGAGCATCGATACCACCGGAAGAAGAATCTGTCCGCCCATCGACTGTACCAGTACCGATCCAACGATTGGACCTGTGCACGAAAAGGAAACGAGTACGAGGGTGAGCGCCATAAAGAATGGGCCACCAAATCCGCCCTTGTCTACCTGTGCGTCGGTTTTGTTCACCATCCAGCTAGGTAGCGTAATCTCGAACATCCCGAAGAACGAGAAGGCAAAGATCATGAAGATGGCGAAGAATAGGAGGTTGGGCAGCCAGTGGGTGCTGATAAAGTTGGCAAAGTCGGCGCCAAAGAGTACCGACACCAGCGTGCCAATTACGGTGTAGATAAAGATGATGGAAAAGCCAAAGAACATGGCCTTGCCGTACTCCGTTTTCTTCGAGCCGTCCTTCTTCATGAAGAAGCTAACGGTCATCGGTATCATCGGGAATACACAGGGGGTAAGTATGGCCGCCAATCCGGCAAGGAAGGCGCCTATAAAAAATACGAGAAGCGACTTGCCCTGTTTCTTTGTTGGCTCGGCAGCCTTAATGAGGTCTTCCTTGCTAAGAGTTGTGGGCGTTGCTGCAATGCTTTGAGCGGTGTCGGATGCTGTACTAACGGTGTCAGCGGTGGCTTGTACATTGGCTGCTGGGCTTGTAGCCGATGGAACGGCCCCGGTAATCTTAAACGAGAAGTCGCCTTCTAACGGTACGCAGCTACCCTCGTTGCATCCCTGACCTTCGATGGTTCCCTTTACCGTGATGGGTTTACTGCTTAACGCCTTTACCCGTTGTACAAAGGTGGCCTCGTTGGAAAAGTACCTAACGGTGAGGCCAAACATATCGTCGAATGCCTTGGTTGGTTTGGTTTTCTCCACTACTTTACCAACAAGCTGAATAGCTGGATTTTTTTCGAAGCTAAACACCAGTGGTAGTGGGCCGTCTTTTAGCGGTTCCTGGTTGTACAGGTGCCAGCCGGCATCGATTCGGGCGTTAAAAACGAGTTCGAACTCGTCGGCGCTTACCTTTTTGGTTTTGAACGACCACGAAACGGGGTCGGACAGCTGCCCAAAGGAAAAGCTGGCGGCGAGGAAAATGGTTAAAATGGTTAGTAGGGTTCGTTTAGCCATCATGTTAGGTTTAGAATTTGCGCGTTAGCCAATTGGGCTACTAGTTGGTAGCCTTTACCTGCTAAAACTTGCGATTTTAGCAAATATAATTGCATTTAGCGGATTAAAAACGATTTTTATGATGACAATATTGCACCTATAGCAGCTTAAATACGGAGATGTTTCCCGACAGGTCGGTGATGTAGAGATTCCCCCCGGCAATTGCAGGAGTCGAAAGGATGGGGGCACCAAGGTTGACCTTCTGCTTAACCATACCGTTGGCTATATCTACCACGTATAAAAAACCATCCGAAGCGCCAAACACAATGAAGCGTCCAACCTTTACAGGCGCAGTCTCCACTGTTTTTTGACGTTCTTGAGTATTGGGTAGGGTGTTTACGAGTGCCGTTCCAACCTCAACACTCCATGCGGTTTTGCCCGATTGAAGGTCGTATGCCACCATTCCGTTGTTGGTAGTTCCGTAAATAAGCTTACTGTCGGATTGTAGCGGTGTCGATTTGGTACTGATGGTTGCCGGTAGCGTAGTGGCTTTGGTTACTGATCCGTTTTTCGGATCAATAGAAACGTACTTGTTTCCCGAAATAACATGGAATAGCCCGTTGCTGAATGAGACGCAGAAGCCGCTGTATAGCGATCCGTTGTAAGTGGTGCTCCACGCTGTTTTTCCTGTACGTGCATCGATACCCACAAAACACCCCTCCTGGTTAAGAGCGAGTATTATTCCATTGCCAACGGTTAGTGCCGACTCGCATGCATTGAGGATCGACAGGTGGTTTAACGACCATGCAACCGCTCCATCTTTACAGTGTAATGCGGTAATAGAGCTATTGCTTCCATAGATGTAAAGGCTATCGTAACAGGCTCCGGCAGTGAAGTGGTCGGGACGCTTTTCCTTGTCTAGGACCGATTGCCAATTGGGGATACCGGTTTGGCTGCTTATGGAGTACACATTACCAAATATATCGGTTGCTATAAAGTTAGCCCCCTCTACTGTAAATGTGTTTTTGATGATGCCCTTTGGAAAGAAGTGCCATATGCTTTTTCCCGTTTTGATGTCGAAGGCTACAATCTCGGACTTGGTAAAGGCTAAGTCGTTTGTTGATGGGATAACGACAATGGAGTCGATTACCACTGGTGAGGAGAATAGTATCGACCCTTGCGGGTTGGCAGTCCACATTTGGGATATTGTTCCCGTAAATGATGTGTAATTGTTGGCGTAGCCTTGATGTTTCGCCAGATTTTCTTTCGCGATTAAGGTTGAGTCTGTTATTGCTGTTGATATGGTTACTGTCTTTTCACTAGTGGTTATATCCCCGCTTTTTGCAAATGCCTCGAGCTTCGTGTAGTATTTATCCACCGAATCGGTTGGTGTTATAACGTAAAATCCGCTCCAGGTCCAGGCGCTTGCCTTATTGAGCTCGCACCACTTGTAGCTTACGCTGTCTTTCGAAACGCCAACTCTTACACGGCTTACTGGCGATTGCGACGAGTAGACGTTAGCGTAAAAGCGAAGCTTTCCATCCTCTATATAGGCCGTATCGCCAGGAGACACAAGGGTTGCCATGCTGGCCACGTTGGTGAGCGCTGTTTCTGTGGTGATCTCCCCTTTTTTGTTTATCGATACAAGGCGAAATCCTTCGGGAGAGTGGTCGATTCCTCCCGAGGTTGGCGGTGCGGTGTAAATTGTAGAGGTAACCTCCTTGCCTCTGTAGTCGTAAAGGTTGATGTTGGTATGGCCATCAATAATGGCCTTAATGTTATAGTCGGCTAGGCGAAGCGTATCGCCACTTGCCGATAGCGTTTCGCTATCGTTGTTCTTTACGGTAGAGCCGTTAATCAGGATGGTGGGGGTGGTTCTTCCAACGGTGGCTAGCGCCTCGCGAAGCCACCGAATGGGATGCTGCTGATTGTTGGACGCTGCCGATAGCGCTACGAAGTGAACGCCTCCGCGTACAAACGAGTAGTAGCTGGGTAGTAATGGTGGCACGCTCTGGCTACTTACCGTGCTGTAAACGGGAATGGCGAGCTCTTTTTCGATTATGCTGCTGCTTTCGAGCGTGTGCTTGCTCGTATTAACAATAAATTTTGCATCGGAGTAGAAGGCCTGCTGCTTCAGATTGCCCACCCAGGCTATGTCGGGCGAGCTTACGGCATCGTTAACGATGATAAACCGGGTAGCCTTACTTTTATTACGGTCGGACTTGCTTAGCGGGAATTGGTACGAAAGCGTTTCGCTACTTACCGGTTGGAAGAACCTGGATGTGGTGTATCCATCGGGCGTTGTGATGGCTATATAGGTCGATTGAGGGGAGATTGCCAGCTCGAAACTCCCATCGGAACGTGTTGTGGTAATGGAGGTGCCGTCTGTAACCATCACTTCCGAAAGGGGTGTCTCCTTTGCTATTCCCCTTTTTGAGGTTTGGGTGTAGTACACCTTTCCGGTTACTGTTTGGGCCGATAGGGCTACCGAGGCAAGTAAAAGGGGGATTGCAAGCGCAATTGTATATATGTTCATCGTAATGGTCGCCATGTTGTACCGGTAAAATTACCGTTGTTTTGGAACTAATACAATCAATATGCATAGGGTGTAGTAGTAATTAGCTGCAATATTAACACGTGTTTGGTTAATCTGGTATAACAATAATGTCTTTTTTCTTTGGGCGTTTACAGTACAGTATTCAAAATTGCTATATTGCGACACGTAATTAAATTTAATAATATGAAAAGAAGGTTAACGTTTTTGGTGTTTGTTGGGCTTTTGAGTGTGTTTGGTAGTACAATTACATCTTGTAGTAAGGATGATGTTGAACTAAAAGATGGACCAACAGGTCCAAAGGTAGATCTTATGGTTTCGAGTACCATTGATAATAAAAAACCAGAAGTCGATGGCTATGTAACTTATACTATAACTGCTAAGAATATTGGACCTGTTGCTGCGACTCAAGTTGCCGTTGCCGATACCTTACCCGAAGGTCTTGAGTTGGTTAGTTCTACTACTAAAAAAGGGAGTTACGATTTAAAGACTAGTAAGTGGACAATTGGTGATTTCGCGAAAGACTCTACCTATGTTCTTTTAATTAAGGCTAAGGTTATTTCTTATGGGAATATTACTAATTCGGTTAGTATAGATGGTAAGATTACTGACCCTAACTTGCAAAACAATAGTTCAAAAACGCTATTTTCAACTAGTCTCGTAGGTTTATCGAAAGAACAAGTTTGGTCGTTTGATGTATATGCCAATATGAAGGAGATATACTTGTGGGATGATGCATTGCCTAAAGCTTTTGATCCTCGGAAGTATGCTACGCCTGGAGATGCGCTGAATTATCTTACCGCATTGAAAATTAATCCTACCACATCTAAACCAATAGACCATTACACTTTTTTGGATAAGATAGGTAACCTAAGTGGCGAAATTGGAGGAGGAGTGGCAAGTGGCGATTATGGCTTTATGGTTACTGCTGCTCTTAACGAAAGTAAAACGGTTTCATTTTACGTAACCTACGTTTACAAAGGTTCACCAGCTGGTGATGCTGGTGTTAAACGTTCGTACGAGGTAGTACGAGTTAATGGAAGTGCTGAGGTGCATCCTGAAGTTAGTGCTGATGGCTATTTAGTTTCAACTTCTATTGGATATACAAATGTGGCAAATGCCCTCTTTAACTCTGCCTCAGCTACATTTGCCTTTAAAAAGAACGATGGGACGCTACTAGAAGCACCAATGACTGCTAAATCGTATGAATTGAAGAGTGTACTGAAAGATTCGGTTTACACAGTTGGCGCTAAAAAAGTTGGCTACGTTGTGTTTAACCAATTTTTAGGAGCTAGTTCGGTTACGGAACTTAATACGGTCGTTAGACGGTTCGAAACAGAAAATGTAAAGTATGTTGTTGTCGATCTTCGCTACAATGGAGGAGGTGCTGTTTCAACTAGTGCGGCTTTTTGTAATATGCTTGCGCCTGCTTCTGCTAATGGTAAGGTTATGTTTTATTATAAGATGAATGCCTTATTAACAGCGCAGGTGAATCCTGCAAGTGTGGTTGCCAATATTGCTAAAACCAACTCGTTAGAGCCTACCGAAATTTACTTTATTGTTGGTGGCGGTACTGCATCTGCATCGGAACTGTTGATAAATAACCTTAAGCCCTACTATCCCGGAAAGTTATTCCTAATCGGTAAAACAACTTATGGCAAACCTTGCGGATTTTGGGCAACCCCAATAGGATACGATCCTAAGCAAACTACACCTAAAGAGGGTTACGATTTATATGCAGTTTCGTTCGAAACTGTGAATGCAAATAAGGAGGGAGGATACTATACAGGTATGACTCCATCTATTTCGGTTAACGATATGGTTGGCTACCAGTGGGGCGATACTAATGACCCACGCCTTGGCCAAGCGCTATACCATATCACTAATGGTGCGTTTAACACAACAAAGTCTAGTGTTAGTAAAAACCAAGCACTAAAGACTGACATCGATCGCCAATTTAAGGGTATGATCGATTTTAGAAAGCATTTGAAGTAGGTTATTTTCATATAAAGCAAAAGAGGTCGGAATTTCCGACCTCTTTTGCTTTATATGAATGTCTTGAATGTTAAACTGGTAATGGTGTCTAGCTTGTTAGTCCGAACTGCTGAGGGTATCGCAATTTTCGATATAAGCTTTACTTCATAGATTGTAAAAGGCACCATACCTTTACATAGGTACTATTTCATATCTCACATCTAACGTCTCACATCTAACGTCTCAAGTCTCACTTCTCCTACTTAATTAGCGCCTCGATATTTTCGGCAGGAAGTGCTACCACCGCCTTGAGACGGTCTACCACAATAGGGCGTTTGAGCAGCTTGGGGTTTTCTATAATAATTTTCACCCACTCGTCGTCGGTGAAGTTTTTGCCCTTGTGCTCCTTCTTAA
>CAXYUU010000182.1:0-7043 GCA_964292015.1 uncultured Acetobacteroides sp. | reverse complement strand
TTATCCCAGTATGCCGATGCTCTGAATACACCCAGCCAACTCCACCAGCTGTCAAAAAAGCAGGGGGCACTACTCAGGGCTGCCTGGACCGACTACTTTATCAAAAATCAGAGCTACCCCAAGGCCATCGAAAATCTGGAGCAAGCAATCACACTCGAAGGAGACAAAACCAGCAGAACCCGCTACCTCTACATCTTAGGACAGCTTTACCAGCTTACCAATAAACGACAGCAAGCCGCTGCCGCGTTCCATAAAGTTGCCAAAACAGCCTCTTCGTACGTAATGACCTTTAACGCTCAACTCGACGAGGCCCGATCGTATACCGCAGGCAGCACATCCGACCTCAAAAACCTGCTGATTAAAATGGCAAAAAGCGAGCGGAATAGCCCGTATCGCGACCAAATTTACTACACCATTGGTAAGATTTACCAGCAAGATGGTAACGAGAGCGAGGCGCTGAAATCCTTTACCAAATCGCTTGAGTACTCCGAGCCAAACAGCAATCAAAAAGGGGTAACCTTTGCCACGCTTGCCGATATTGCCTACAATAAAAAGGATTTCCTACAAGCCCAGTCGTACTACGACAGCGCAACGATTAACCTCGATAGTAGCCATCCCATTTATCCGAATGCCGAACTTCGCGCAAAAAAGCTAGGTCGACTCGCCCAGAACATGCGCGAATACCAACGGTTAGACAGCCTGCTAAATATGGCAAACATGAGCGAGCCAGACCTCAATAAGCTCATCGACAAAAAAATTGAACAGCTTAATGCCAAGCAGAATAAAGCGCAGGAAGAATCCAACCTTCAGCGCCAATCCCTGATGAACCAAAATAGCATTACGCTTAACCCTAATCAATCGGGCAGCTGGTACTTCTACAACCAGTCAACACTAGCATTTGGGTCTGCCGAATTTAGAATGCGCTGGGGTCAACGCAAGCTCGAAGACAACTGGAGACGTAAGAACAAGGGAACATTCGATCAGCTTGCCGAAGAACAAAAAACGGAGGAAAAGAACAAGGAGGAAAAACTATCGCCCCTTACCCGAGAGTTTTACGTAAAAGACATTCCCAAATCAGCTGCTGAAAAACAAAAAATAGTAGACCAAAAGCAAACCGCCCTCGTAAGTACAGCAGAAGCCTACTGTTCGGATATCGAAGCACCTAACGAAGCAATTAAAACGCTGAACACCTTAGCGTCTGAAAAGTTGTCGGATATAAACGAGCTCAAATCATACACGATATACTACCAGTCATACTTAATGACCAACGACCTAAATGGCATTCAACACTACAAGGAATTGATCTTAAACAAATACCCAAAATGTGAATTAGCACAATCGTTGGGTAGTAACAGCACGTCTACCGACAGCCAATCTGCTACAAATGGCAGCACTTTAGATACAAGCGTAATGCTACTTAATGCCTCAAAATTCAACGAGTGCCTAGTAATCGTTAATGAACAGATTAAAGTCAGCACGAGTAAGCTTGCCCCTCAGTTTGCACTCGTTAAGGCAATGGCTATAGGCGGACTCCAAGGGAAAGAGGCCTACCGAAAAGAGCTGGCAAAAGTCATAAGCCTTCACCCAAATAGTGAGGCATCCCGAACAGCGTCTGAGTACTTAAGCCAGCTTAACAATCAAACTCTCGAATCGCTTAGTACTAGCAAGGATGATAATTCGGTAACAGCACCTTCAAAAACGCAAAGTATCACCAAGTATACTGCTTCTGAAGGAGAACATGCTGTAATCATTATTACCTCTAACAAGATGAACTTTAACCAGCTAAATTTCAACCTTGTTTCATTTAACCTAGAATCATTCCCCAACCAGGAATTAGGCATCAACCGGCAACCCTATGATAACGACAACGACATCGTGGTTGTTGGATCATTTGATAGCAAGGAAAAGGCCACAAATTACTACACACTTCTCATCCAGAAGCAGAATATGATAAATCAATCGGGCAAAAATTCCTTTGCTATCTTTGCCATATCAACCGATAATTTAGATCTTCTACTTAAGGACAAGACACTAGAAAGCTATGCCAATTTCTTCATGAGCATATACGTTAAGTAAAGGAATAGAGGCAAGAAAATGAGAATGGCAAGTTAACACTATAACATTTGTTAAATGTTTACGTACAATGCCAGTGAGACTTTACGAATACTTAAGCTAATGAGGTTACAATTGTAAGCTCAAGCTCAAGCCCAAACACTTACATGTTTAAATGATTATTACGGTAAACGGACTAGCCGACCTTAATACAGCGGCAAAAAAGATAATTGAAGCTATAGGAAGTCGTAAAATTGTTGCCTTCTATGGCCAGATGGGTTCAGGGAAAACCACATTGATTAAGCATATTTGCCAAGAACTTAACGTAACGGACGTGGTAAATAGCCCAACATTTTCGTTAGTAAACGAATACCAACTCCCTAATGGCGAGCCTATCTACCATTTTGATTTTTACCGCATCAGTAAGATTGAAGAGGCCTTTGATTTTGGCTATGAGGAGTACTTTTTCAGCGAGTACCTTTGCCTTATTGAGTGGCCTGAAATAATCGAAAATCTGATTCCATCTGACGCAGCAAGACTTAGCATTCGGGTTTTAGACAACGGAAAAAGAGAAATACAAATAACGTAATGTCCTAAATTATGGTTGAGGAGAATAGCATAACGAAAACTAGTTTTCCGTTAGCGTGGGGATTTAACCCACAAGAAGAGATGCTCGAAGTTAGCCGAAAAACTAAAAAGCTTACCATTGGCATTCCCAAGGAAACAACCTGTGGAGAGACGCGAATTCCGCTCACTCCCGAGGCTGTTAAGCTTCTTACCCAACAAGGGCACGATGTTATTATTGAATCCGATGCTGGCCTAAATGCCAATTTCTCTAATCTTCACTACTCAGAGAATGGTGCCTCTATTGTAAAAACACCACAAGAAGTCTTCACTTCAGATATCATCATAAAAGTTTCTCCTTTTAGCATTGAAGAGGTAAGCATGATGAATGTCAACCAAACCATCATCTCCTCGCTGCACCTTAATAGGTATACCGCCGATTTCATAAAGGCCATAATGCACAAAAAGGTAACAGCCATTGCCTCCGATACTATTAAAGATAGTGATGGATGCTATCCCATTGTTCGCTCAATGAGTTCCATTGCAGGTTCAACCGCCATTTTAGTTGCTGCCGAACTTATGAGCACTACGAATAAAGGTAAAGGAGTACTTTTAGGAAGCATTCCAGGTATAACACCAGCCGAAGTGGTTATTCTGGGAGCAAGTACAGCAGGCGAATATGCTGCTCGTGCTGCTATTGGATTAGGAGCCGAGGTGAAAATAGTTGATCATTCGATAAAAAGACTTACAGAAATTCAGCAACAAATAGGACAACGCATTTACACAAGTAACTTTCACCCTCAAATCATTGAAAAAATTTTAAAAACAGCCGATGTAGTTATTGCCACTGTTATACCAGAGGACTCTAGGAATAGAATTCAAATTGATGAGAATCTTGTAATGCAGATGAAAAACGGTGCTGTTATTATAGACCTCACCGTTGACAGGGGTGGTTCATTTGCAACATCAGAATACAAAACGAACAATGATCCTCCATTCGTTAAGCATAACGTTATACACTACTGTATACCCAACATCACTTCAAGAGTGGCTCGCACGGCTTCCATTGCGCTAAGTAACGTGTACATGCCACTACTCGAAAGTATTGCAGATGCATCTAGCATAAAAGCCTATTTAAAAGATAATAGAGGTATCCGTAACGGTGTTTACTTATTTAATGGAATGCTAACCAATAGCTACCTTGGTGAAGTGTACAAAATTCCATCAAGAGATATCGATCTACTAATGGCAGCATTCTAACTACTGAGCTACAAAACGGTAGGTAATTGAACCCTTTTGAGCGGCAGGAGCCTTTTCATCCATAGTAAATCGAGACCGCTTAGCCGCTTTAAGCGCTTCTGCAAAAAGACACTCACTTGCAGTACTTCTAGATGATATTGCAGCACCAATAACCGCTCCTCTTTGACTTACAACAATATCAACTACAACATCCCCCCCCCCCTCGCAAAGGTAGGCAGGAACAGGCATGTTAGCCCCTTGTCTACCTTCGACAGAATAAGAAAGTACCGAAGCACCTTTATAAGCCTTATCAGAACTCGAACGAACTCCGCCTCCCTGCATACCTTTCTGATCCAAAGGAGTTTTATTTGCCTCTAATGATTTCTTATACAACTGCTGATTTGCTTTCATACGCTCCTCAAGCCTTCGCGCTTCCTCGTAAACAGGATTAGACCTGCCAAACTTATCATCTACCAACCTATCTGTTAGCTTATTGAGATTGCTATTTACAGCAACATTACGCACAATAGCCGCACTACTGCTTTTCGATTGCGCAACTATCTTCGTATCAGTACCCTTTAAAAGTTTCTGAACTAATTTTGCAGGATCTAAACTTGAAGATGAAGGCGGTGGTTGAAACTCTAGGGAGATGGTGTTTTCTACATCTTCAACTGGATTGAGTTTTAAAACAATCACAAAAACGAGTACTAAAAGATGAAACACGATTGTACCTAACAACCCTACTTGGTGGTCAACAACCCACTGCTTAAAGCCTTTCGACTGATGTTCATTAAAAATATCCTCCATCTAAACTTTGAAAAGTATAGACAAAAATAATCATTACAAAAGAATGCCAACCAATTTTTGTGATTTGCTAACACCCTTTTTAGTTAAATGAAAACATTTTGCCACTTTAGCAGTGTTACGCTAACAGCCATCTAGATAAATATATTTACCTAGAATTAACTAGCGACCAGTAAAATAAGACATTATTACTAGCTTACGAAAAACTCTTTATTGTCTACAATTACCCGTTTAATAGAACTATACTTTAATATTTTATTTTCTTCTCCATTTTTTTCATCATTTGCCAAAAAGTGTCTGGAGGAGGCCGTGAGCTTATGGCTCAATGGTAACGAATAAGAATTTTCTTCATCGAAAACCAAGAAACGATAGGTTGCCTCAATCAAAAGTTTTTTGAGCACATCCTCATCAAAAATAAAATCTCTCATAACTACCTTTTTTATGTATATACTTAAATCTCTAAAAAATCAACGAACGTAGACAGCCGCTATTCAACTGTTTGTTAAATAACGAAAAAATATGCATATATCATATTAACAACAGCAATAGTTATAAACTTTCACAAACAAGTTATCAACAGGTCCCAATTTTAAATGAAATATTTACACGCAAGATGCTATCTTTACAGCAAAATGATAAACTCTCCAACGAGACAAAAACTCAACCGCTATACGCAAAACACCGGATCTTGATGAATCATTCTGCTGACAGATAATCAATCTCGCAATTTTGCCAATTATGGGAGCCAAATTCTTCGCAAGTAGCTCCTCTTCTTTTCTAATTATATTTTTCGGAGTATTTATTCCATGCCTTTTGTTATACTACCTCTATGCTCTAACATCTACTTGCATGGAATGAATTACATAAAAGTGTGACAATATTGTTATTAGCACCCGAAAAATCAAGTTTTTAAATTGATACAGCAATCTTGCTTCCGTGTTTTACTCTCATCGTAAACATGCTCTTTCGAATTCTACATTTCAAATTGTATCCGGTTCTTTTATTCCAGCAATACAACAAATTGAAACAAAAGATCAACTTAATTTCTAGCTAACTTAAGTTGAGCAGCTTATTTAGAACCAACTTGAAGAAAAAATGGCTCAAATAGCGTGAAATTCATTTTTTTTTTGTTAGTTTATATTGATTATTAAGAAGTAAGAAACTAACAAACAATTTACAGTTTTTGAGAGGGCTTTTTTTAATAATTTTGTAAAAAAAATTTCAGTGGATATTAGCAACTACATTCAAGAACTACTCTTCACCAAGCAAAAGGTTGTCATTCCCGAAATTGGCACTTTTGAAATGGTAGGTAAGTCTGCACACATTGATGGAGCAACAGGTACAATTACCCCACCTTCTAAAACCATAAAATTCAGCTACAACGAAGGCGCGGACTATTCCATTCTTGTAAACCATATAGCCAAAAGAAAACATATATCAACAGCTAATGCGGTAAAGCTTGTTTACAGCTTTTCGGAGCAGCTCAACAACCGATTACGAAATGGCGAAGAAGTTGAAATCGAAAGTGTTGGGATTTTAAGAGTAATAGGCGCAGGAACTATAATTTTTCTGCCATTTTCGAGTTACAGCAATCTAGGTGAATCGTTTGGACTACCTACTATCACCCTTAGCCCCGAATCAAAACGTCAACAAGTAGCTGAAGACACCAATACTGAAGAACCCGAACTGGAAGGACAACAACCTTCAGATGACACGAAGCTTTTAACCAAATCATTCGGTGAAGTAGAAACAACTAATGAAGAAGAACCCTTCGAATTAATTGATGACTTTTCAGAAGAGACTTCAACTGAAATAGCAGAACCTCGTGTTAAAACAACTACTGTAGATGACGAAAAAACTATTACACATGAATTAGAGAACAACGAAGAAGCTCCATTAAAAGGAGTAAATATTGAAGTTCCTAAAGAGATGTCAAATATCATTGCGTCTACAATTATAGAGAATTCCACAATTACACCGTCGTCAGTAGAATCGCCTATTGGGCTACCTAAATATGAATCTATTGCAAAAGCAAACGAACCCATAAAACCATTCTTCTCAACTGAAAGAAATCAGGACGACATTCCGCAACCCAATATAAAGATTGAAATAGAAGGTGTTTCTGATGAAGAGATTGTGGTTCGAAAAAACAAAAACAGCTGGGTTTGGTTATTTTTGATTGTTATCTGCATCCTCGCTATTGGGTTCGTAGCACTTTACCATTACAACTCCTCCATATTTTCCTTTTTACTCCCCAGTCAAAATAGTATTACAGTAGAACCATCTGAGCCATCAGATGCAGATACCTCATACTACAAAACACTTGCTGGTGCAGCAAGCGATACCACATCGATTAACGATAGTACTAGAGCCGATAGTGCAAG
>CAXYUU010000181.1:0-7067 GCA_964292015.1 uncultured Acetobacteroides sp. | reverse complement strand
CTCGGAACTTTTGCTCGGGGTCTAACCCAAGATACTTTGCGGTAGCACCTGTTGCAATAATTAGCGTGTCGGCCTCAACAACCTTCGACTCGTCGATGGTAACCTTAAACGGACGCTGCGACAAATCGGCCGCAGTAGCGTAGCCATAACGGATATCGGTATCGAAGCGCAAAGCCTGATTCCTTAAGTCTTCCATAAGCTTTGGCCCTTGAACTCCTTCGGGGTAACCAGGAAAGTTGTCAACTTCGGTGGTGGTGGTAAGCTGCCCTCCGGGCTCCATACCTTCGTACATCACCGGCGACATGTTGGCTCGTGCAGCATAAATTGCAGCGGTATAACCTGCAGGTCCGCTACCCAGTATTAGGCACTTAACGTGCTCTGTTGTTATTTCGCTCATTTTGATCCTTTATTTTTACGGTTACAAATATAACCTTTACCGGCAACTTGCCTAATTCGTTACCCAAGATATGAACCAGCAAAAAAGCTGATACAAATCAAATAATGCCATTTTTAATGGATGTACACTTGCAAAAACCTTTTTAAACACTACCTTTGCCACCGCAAATCCTCGGGGTGTAGCTCAGTTGGTTAGAGTTCTCGTCTGGGGGGCGAGAGGTCGGACGTTCGAGTCGTCTCACCCCGACAATAAAAAAGCGCTGACATTCAGCACATGAAAATGGCAATCCTAACGGGTTGCCATTTTTGCTTACCAGCAACACTGGTAAACACGATGGATCGCATGCTACTATTTAGATCAAAATATCAATCACCCGGTTGATTTTACCTATCCTTTGCGCCTTCTTAAGCAGTAACAGCAGCACCAAGCTGTCCAAACAATATTTTTACACCTCTGCTGTTCGAACTCGGCTTAACCAGCTCCCATACCCGTCGAGAAAAAAATAAAGCGCCTACCCGAATGCAATACGGCCAAACGCCTCTTCCGTTACCTCTCCAACACCACTTGCCATGATAAATTCGACCAGACAAAACCCCGGTCGAACATTATTTTGATAAAAACTTCGAATAGGTATATAAACCTTCGCTACGTTCGTGGAAAGCCAAACACGTCGAATGACACCCCTCAACCATAAAGCAAAGTCTCAACGTTAAGAAGGAACTTTGTTCTCGTTTGTGAAAGAGACTCTCAGGAGGCTTTTGCTACCGCATACGGAACGTTCTGCATGGGATTTTCTATTGTTATTGCGAGGTAGTAGAAACGCGAATGTAAAGCTGCTATTGTTGTCGCGATATAGTAGAAATACGAACGTAAATCGGCTATTGCTGTCGCGAGGTAGCAGAAATACGAATGTAAATTGGCTATTGTTGTCGCGAGGTAGCAGAAACACGAATGTAAATCGGCTATTGTTGTAGCGAGGTAGCTGAAATACGAATGTAAATCGGCTATTGTTGTCGCAAGGTAGAAATACGAAGGTGAGATGGCTATTTTGCTTTAACCCACCGCATCCTCAACCAACACGTTTCAAACCTTCGTATTTAGCTTATTATACATCGTATATATTTACTTTGCCGTAGCTGCTGTCGTAAATTGTGCAAATACTAAAATCCCTCGACTATGAAAAAGATGCTGATTCTTCTCCTTGCAGCAGGGGTACTTGCTGCAACCTCGTGTAAAAAAGATAGCGCAAGTCCAAAGTATGATGTGGGCGGAGACACCAACCTCGAAGGCAACCAGGTAGGCACAACCTATCCGCTATATATTAAAATCGGGAATACCGCCATCGACGCCACGAAGGATACCGTTAAGGTTACCAAAAACGACAACGGGGTGATAACCCTATACACCTCGATTGCCATACCTACCGCCTACCAGGCAATTCCTCTCTTTAGCGGTTTAGTAAATTCCAGCGGCCGAATTGTAAAAACAATACAGATTAAAAACACCTCGGAGGGTATTGTCGACTACTACAACAAGACAAAACAGCCTTTCCTACTGGTAAAGTACGATGCAAGTGTTGGCGACAGCTGGTCGTTTGCCACCACCGACGGGAAGACCGCCACCCGTAAGGTAACATCGATATCGACAACCGACGATTTTTATTGGGATGGCATGCTTATTAAGGTTATTACCATAGAGCAAAACTCAACCTACCCAGGGGTTCAGAAAATAACCTATAAGGCCAACCACAAGTGGGGCTTAGTTTTCATCTCAGCCATACTCGACGATGGTACTGTTTTAGAAACAACAATTCAGTAACCCTTTATTCCGGAAAAACCTGCCCACAAAATGCTTTAGTGGGCAGGTTTTACGTACAAAACCACCCTGTAGCATGCCGTTAGAAGCACACCACTCCCAAAGTAAAACCCGTAAGCATAGCATCAACAGCATCAAAAGTAACATCGCGAAGATGCCTTCCATTGCCTTTCTCCCATCCCACTTCGGGTACGTAGGGCTGACGATGGTAGCGGCTGGTGCCTACGCATCCTACCTTTTTGTTTACCTAAACCAGAAACCCGACTGGCTAACCCTACCCGCATTTACCGTTTGGTCGCAATTTATCGTAACCCACCGATTCGAGCTCATCAGCAATAACTACGGTAACGAGCTGGTCGGAGTGCTACTTATTGCAGGACTGTGGCTCCTGTGCGTATCAAAACAGCGCACAGAGACAGACCAGGTAAAAGCGCTCCGGGTAAAAAGCCTGGTTAACGCCTTTCATTCCAATACGGCCATCGCGCTACTCATCCTGCTATTCCTTCACGGGATTACGGTTTTAGCCGCGTGTGTTTTTCTGCTCGTTTCGATGCTGCTGCTGCATGTGGTCATCTTTCGAATTAGGCTATTCGCATTTAATCGGGATCAAACCAAGTAGATCGGTAAGCGATCCAAGATGTAATTAAATTACGCGCGAATTTCAATCAGCGCTGTCATTGGCTACGCAGGACTCGCTTTGCTCGGTTCCGGGTTTGTACAGGAAACTTTAGTTCGACGTAGTCAATCTTAAGAGGAATCCAATAGATTCTAAAAAAGGCCCTTCGGGCAATTCATTAGATCCCGTGACAAGCACGGGATGACACTCCGAAGAACGTTTTTTCCTTACCTTAATAACATTGCCCATTTGGCATGGAGGCCTCCCCGAAGTACCTCCATCCTATCACGCTCACCTGTAAACTCACGTCCTATGTTAACTCTACATTAAGCCGCCTTAATACAGGGGTCACCTTATGGTAACATATTTAACAATTTGTTAAGACGTCGTTAAGCCAGCAGTAACCCTCCTGCTGTTTCTTTGCTGTCGACATAATTAGACAGGCAAACAGAAGGCCGGCCTACCATGCCAGCTGATTTTGTGGAATGTAAAAGGTTAATCGAACATGAAGTTTATTGTCCATTAATCTTAGCTAGCATGATATCGCCCCCTTTATAGAACTTCCGTAAACGGGAAGCTGTTTAGTTGAGGAAACCGTCAAAGTATAGAAAACCGAACTACAAACAACCGAATATGAACAAACGGCTACTACTTGCCGCTTCGGCACTAATAATTACGGCTGTAGCAATTTGCCAAACCGTAAAGATAAAAGGCAGCGACACCACCCTACCCCTTACCGAAAAGGAGATAGAGGCATACATCAAAACCTTCAAGAGCTCATCGGTTGCCGTAACGGGCGGCGGAAGCGGTGTTGGCATTGCCTCACTGGCACAGGGAACCATCGACATAGCCATGTCGTCGCGACCGCTTAAGTTCGAAGAGAAGATGAGGCTTAAGGCCGCTAAAATAGAGTACCGCCAGGTTGAGGTGGCCAAAGATGCCCTCTCGATAATTGTACACCCCTCGAACCGGGTGACCCAGCTAACCCGCCAGCAGCTCGAGGATATCTTTACCGGAAAAATCACCAATTGGAAGCAGGTAGGTGGCGACGACATGCGCATCATAGTTTACACCCGCGAAACGAGCTCGGGCACGTACGACTTTTTTAAAGATCATGTGATGACCCGAAAGAACTACGCCAGAACGGCGCTTAGCATGGCCGCAACGGGTGCCATCATCCAGTCGATAAGCCAAACCAAGGGCGCCATAGGGTATGTAGGAATTGCCTACATCGAACCCAAGGTTAAGGCGTTAGCCGTATCGTTCGACGGCAAAACATACGTGAAGCCAACCCCCGAAAATGTGATTAACGGAAAGTATCCCATTACCCGCCCGCTATACTTCCTCTACAACGTTAACGCCGAAAAGAAGGTAAGACCGTTTATCAGCTTCATACTTTCGGCAAAGGGGCAGCAGGAGGTAAAAAAGGATGGTTACATCCCCATTAAGTAGCCCTACTCGCTGGCAAGCAGGCCAAACAGACCAATGAAAAATCGAAAATAGCGAACCGTGAAAAATAACTTTAAACGATTTATCGAAAGATTTGTAGAAGGAATACTCTTTCTAAGCGGAACCATCACCACCATTACGGTTTTGCTGATTGTGCTATTCCTGTTTAGGGAGGGATCGGGGCTGTTTAAGAACAGCACCATGGAAAAGGGATTTGTGCTTGCCGTAAACAAGAGCAACCCCGTTGCCAAGCTCACCTCGTACGAGATCAAGGAGATCTTCGACGGTAAAATCACCAACTGGAAGCAGCTGGGCGGAAAAAACCAAGAGATAATGCTTTTTCACCCCGAAGACATCACCAATTACTACACCGAAGAGCAAATTGGGGCCAACTTCGAACACCTACCCACCTTATTGAGCAATGTGGTAGATAGCCTCACCAACATTGTGGCCTTTGTACCCGAAATGTACCTCGATAAAAACTTCAAGGGGAGGATACTTCCCGAAAAGTCGCTTAGCCTAAAGGAGTTTTTCTTTGGTCGAGAGTGGTTTCCAACCTCACAGCCAGCGGCACAGTTTGGTGCGCTATCGCTGATAACGGGCACGCTTTGGGTGAGCCTTTGGGCAATCCTGATATCACTCCCCCTAGGACTTTCGGTTGCCATATACATGGCCGAGATTGCCGCCCCCAACGTACGTAACATCCTAAAGCCGGTAATCGAGCTGCTGGCCGGTATCCCATCGGTAGTGTACGGTTTCTTTGGGCTGATTGTCATTGTGCCTGCCATCCAAAAGATATTCAACCTACCGGTTGGCGAAACCGCCCTTGCCGGTAGCCTTATACTGGCCATTATGGCGCTGCCCACCATCATCACCATATCGGAGGATGCCATTCGCACCACCCCGCGCTCGATGAAGGAGGCCAGCCTTGCGCTAGGCGCCTCGCACTGGCAAACCATCTACAAGGTGGTGATCCCCTACTCCAGCTCGGGTATCGCGGCAGCGGCCATCCTCGGAATTGGACGTGCTATTGGCGAAACCATGGCGGTGCTAATGGTAACCGGTAATGCGGCCATCATCCCCTCGTCCCTACTCGAACCCGTGCGTACGATACCCGCAACCATTGCTGCAGAAATGGGCGAAGCACCGCAGGGTGGCGTTCACTTTCAGGCGTTGTTTGCCCTTGGTGCCATACTATTTATCATGACGCTTATCATTAACCTGCTGGTCGACTACGTGTCGAGCAAAAGGAAAATTTCGAAAAGATAATGGGAGATATGAGATGGGAGATATGAGATGGGAGATATGAGATGGGAGATATGAGACTTTAGACTTTGTCGGCGCAAGCGTTCGGTCTCACATCTAAAATCTAATATCTCAAATCTAATATCTAGTTGATAATTACAAACAACACAATGCAGAATGAACAATAACAGAATATACAGCGCTAAGCGCACCAACCAAAGCATTGCTTTTTGGATTTTTCGCTTCTTCAGCATGCTTGTGGTGGCTATACTGGTGATGATCCTCTCCTTTATTATAATTAAAGGGATTGGCGTTATCAACTGGGACTTCATCAGCAAGATGCCCGAAGATGGGATGACCAAGGGAGGGATCTTCCCCGCTATCATAGGTACGCTGTGTCTGGTTGGCGGCAGCATGCTCTTTGCCTTCCCCATCGGCATTCTTTCGGGAATCTACATCAACGAGTACGCCACCAACGGCAGGTTTACCCGCTTTGTGCGGATGATGACCAACAACTTGGCAGGCATTCCCTCCATTGTTTTTGGGATGTTCGGCATGGCGCTATTTGTAAACTACTTCAAGTTTGGCACCTCGATAATTGCCGGATCGCTAACCCTTGGCCTGATGGTGCTGCCCATTGTGATCCGCACCACCGAGGAGGCGCTGAAGTCGATCGACGACTCGTTCCGCCACGGCAGCTTCGCCCTAGGAGCCTCCAAGCTCGAAACCATCAGAAGGGTAACGCTGCCCATGGCCATCCCCAATATTGTTACCGGCTTGGTGCTGTCGATAGGTAGGGTATCGGGCGAAACCGCCCCCATCCTGTTTACCGCGGCGGCCTACTTCCTTCCCAAGCTACCATCGAGCATTACCGACCCCGTGATGGCACTTCCGTACCACCTGTACGTGCTGTCGACCAGCGGAACCAACCTCGAAGAGTCGCGCAACATGGCCTACGGAACAGCCCTGGTGCTGGTTGTGATGGTGCTCATCGTAAACCTGATTGCCAACGCGCTGCGCAGGTATTTTAGTAGTAAAGTAAAAATGAACTAGCATGTATAAAATAGAGGCAAAAGACGTAAACCTACACTACGGCGACTTTCATGCGCTAAAGAATATCAGCATGAAAATGAAGCCCAACACCGTTACCGCGCTCATTGGGCCATCGGGATGTGGCAAGTCCACCTTCCTCCGCTCCATCAACCGCATGAACGACCTGATTGACTCGGTAAAAATCACCGGGCTGATTACCGTCGACGGCGAGGACGTTTACGGCAAGAGCGTAAATGTCGACGACCTGCGCAAGCACGTGGGCATGGTGTTTCAAAAGCCCAACCCGTTTCCCAAATCGATATTCGAAAATGTGGCCTACGGCCTACGGGTAAACGGCGAGAGCAACCGCAGCTTTATCGAGGATAAGGTAAAGCAGTCGCTGGTGCAGTCGGCCCTGTGGGAAGAGGTAAAGGACAAGCTCAAGAAGTCGGCCTTCGAGCTATCGGGAGGCCAGCAGCAACGGCTGTGCATTGCCCCCGCGCTGGCCGTATC
>CAXYUU010000180.1:0-7130 GCA_964292015.1 uncultured Acetobacteroides sp. | reverse complement strand
ATTTCATACTCTTTGCCGATGGTATCTCACCTTTTACTGTCGAAAGGTTTTGTAAGTTCGTAGCCATGTCTCTAATTTTTTCAAAAGGTAAAAAAAAAGTACCAATCTTACAATTGATACTTCCTTGTATTGTGTGAGAAAATTTTACTAGTTGAGATTCAACTTTGCTCTGGTGATGTACTTTTCAACTTCGGTTGCTTCTACGCTCTTTGGGAAGTTATCCTTAACGTTCTCGTAGTTGCTTAGCGCATCCTTCCACTTTCCTTGCTCCTCGTATACGCCAGCAGCCTTAAATAGGAACTGAGGTGAGGTGAAGTTGTTTTCGCTCATCTTAGACGCTTTCATATAGGCATCGGCTGCTTTGTCGAGCTGCTTTAGCTCTACGTAGGCATCACCCTTAGCACCTTGAGCCAGTGGACCGAATACTAAGTTCTCCGAAGAGTAGTCGTTTAGGTAGTCGATTGCCTTCTGGAATTGTCCGAGGTTTAGCGAGCAAATTCCTGCATAAAAGTTGGCCAGGTTACCTGCTGATGTAGAGCCATATTCGTCGGCAATTTTAGCAAAGCCTGCGTCGTTAGCGTTACCTTCGAGAGCCATCTTGAAGTTTCCTTGCTCAAAGTAATTTTGGGCTGCTGCCATTTGAGCCAGCGATTTCTGTTCTCTAGGCTCTGAAATGAACCTCTTGTACCCAAAAAATACGCCTATTACAACTATCACGGCGGCAAATCCGTAGATTAATACTTTTTGGTATCTTTCAATAAATTGCTCAGTTTTAGTTAGAGCGCCTTCAATAGCCTGAAGATTCTCTTCTTGATGCGTGTTCTTTTCGTGTGACATATTATTAATCTGTTTTTTTTGTCGAAAAATAGGATAGCAAAAGTAATTATTTTTAAATAAGATGGAAATTTTTAACCACCTTTTGTCATCCGATCGTTTGTCGTACATTTGCTAGCACAATAGCCCCTACGATCTAGCATTACCTATTTTGTGATTTGCTGTTATAGCCTATGTTTCTAAGTAGATTAAACCTTGTAAATTTTAAAAATTTCGCCAACGTCGAAGCCGACTTTTGTCCCAAGATTAACTGCTTTGTGGGCGATAATGGCGTGGGCAAAACAAACATGCTGGATGCGATTTACTTTTTGTCGATGTGCAAGAGTGGATTGTTGGTACCCGATAGCCAGTGCGTAAAGCACGAAGAGCCCTTTTTTGTGCTCGATGGGTTGTACCAGCGCAACGATTCGGAGGATAAGATTTACTGCGGGTTTAAGCAGGGAGGCGGTAAGATCATCAAGAAAAACGGAAAGGAGTACGATAAAATTGCCGACCATATAGGGGTGTACCCGTTGGTGCAGATTTCGCCTGCCGATAACAACCTGGTGCAGGAGTCGGGCGAGGAGCGTCGTCGGTTTATGAATATGGTACTCTCGCAGGTCGACCGTAGCTACCTGGTGGCGTTGCAGAAGTACAACCGCCTGCTCGCGCATCGCAACAAGCTGCTTAAGTCGGATATGTCCAATCGGTCGTCGTACGAGGTTCTTGAGGTTCTCGATATTCAGATGGCAGAGGTGGGGGCGTACGTATATAGGTGTCGGAAGAAGTTTATTGAAGATCTTCAGCCCGTATTCGATGGCTACTATGCCGATATTTCCGAGTCGAAGGAGGTTGCCTCTATTCGTTACATCAGCCATCTCGAAGCTGACGATATGAAAACGCTGCTCGAAAGGAGCTTCGAAAAAGATCGTATTGTACAGCATACCTCGGTGGGCGTTCATCGCGACGATTTAGAGTTCCAGCTCAATGGCTATTCGGCAAAGAAGTTGGGCTCGCAGGGGCAGCAGAAGACGCTGCCTATTACGCTTAAGCTGGCACAGTTCGAGCTGATGCGACAGTCGTGTGGCGTAAAGCCAATTCTTCTGCTCGACGACATTTTTGACAAGCTCGACCCCCATAGGGTTGCCCGACTTATTGAGCTGGTTGGAAACGATCAGTTTGGACAGATATTTATTACCGATAGCAATAAGCACCGGCTCGAAGAGGCTTTGGGATTGCTTATCAACGAAGCCTACCTGTTTTCGGTAGCCGATGGTGTTGTAGAAAAAAAGGAGATATTACCATGAAAACTGGAAAGACATATACAGTTGCCGACTTGCTGAAGAGTATCTTTAAGGATAAAAAGTTTGAGGAAGGGTTGCTTAGCGCCCAAATAAAGCGCGAGTGGCCCGATATTGTAGGGGCTAAGGTAACCTCGGTTACTGGCGGAATGTGGGTAAAGGAGGGCGTGCTGTTTGTCGAGGTGAAGTCCTCGATAATTCGAAGTGAGCTAAAGCTCATTAGTAGCGAGCTGGTTAAGTCGATTAACCGTCGGATAGGAGAAGATGCCATTACCGATATGATTGTTCGCTAGCAAATCGGCAATGGCGTTATATGGTTAGAATTTCACCTCTTCCTCTGTGAAGAAGAAGCGTACCTCTCGTTGTGCGTTTTCGTCGGAATCTGAACCGTGAATGGCATTGCGCGATGTGATCTCGCCGTACTTCTTGCGAATGGTTCCTTCGGCAGCTTCAAGAGGGTTGGTTTTTCCTATTAGCGTTCTGAAATCTTCAACTGCATTTTCTTTTTTAAGTGCGGCAACTACAATAGGTCCCGAAGACATGAATTCTACCAGAGCGGAGAAGAACGAGCGCTCGCGGTGGATATCGTAGAAATCTTCTGCTTGCTCTTTAGTCAGGTTGATGTCTTTTCTTCCCAGCAGTGTGAATCCTGCCTTTTCCACGATTTCAAAAATAGCGTCGGTGTAATTCTTACCTACGGCATCAGGCTTTACAATAGTAAATGTGATATTTCCGCTCATTTTGTATAAGTGTTTGTGTAGATCGTAAATCTATAAAATTTTCCCACCAACAAAAAGAATTGGTATCTTTAACCCGTAAAAAATAGGCAGTGATAGATAATAGCAAGCTCGAAATACTTAAACGACTACTAGGCGATGCCCAGTGCATTTCTATAGTTACACATCCCAATCCCGATGGCGATGCCATTGGCTCCTCGATAGGAATGTACCAGATAGCTAAAAATTTAGGCAAGGAGGTTTACTCCATTATACCAAACTCGTTCCCCGACTTTTTGTCTTGGATGGAGGATGCAGATAAGTGTCTGAATTTTGACAAGAATAGGCAGCAGGTTGTCGATGTGCTTAGCAAAAGCGACCTTATCTTTTGTCTCGACTTTAACTCCCTTTCGCGCCTAAACGGATTAGGCGATGTGGTAAAGGCGACGTCGGCACCCAAGGTGTTAATCGACCATCACCTATTTCCCGAGGATGAGTTTTTACTACAATTCTCGGAACTTGGGGTGAGCTCCACCTGCGAACTGGTTTACCATATTGTAAATGCGCTTGGGTATAGGTCGTTGCTTACCGTTGGTGCGGCCGAAGCGTTGTACGCCGGGATTATGACCGATACCGGTTCGTTTAGCTACTCGAGCTCTAAGCCAACCACCTTTCATGTGGTAGCCGACTTGTTGGAGCTAAATATCGACAAGGAAAAAATACACCAACAGGTGTACAACACCTTTTCGGAAGAGCGTATGCGCCTTATGGGCTACTGCCTAAACGAGAAGATGGTGGTTTATAAAGAGTATAAAACGGCATTTATTGCGCTGACGCTGAAGGATATTAATAAGTTCAAGCACCGTGCAGGCGATACCGAAGGCATTGTTAACCTTCCGCTCTCCATAAAGGATGTAAATGTTTCGGTTCTTTTTACCGAGCAAGCCGATGGGAGTGTAAAGCTATCGCTGCGGTCTAAGGGCGAATTTTCGGTAAACGACTTTTCGAGAAAGTACTTTTACGGTGGTGGCCATAAAAATGCAGCAGGTGGGCGTATTGATATGAAAATGCCCGAGGTTTTAAAATATTTCGAAATCTGTGTAAAGGAAAATGCGGACAAAATTCTTAAGAGTATTTAGTTTTTCGGGGATGTTGTTGCTGGCGGCATGCGGTAATAACTCTCAAGATGGCTCCGTCATTCGCATTTCGCATGCTAAACCCGATGATGATAATATGGTACGCGCCAATCGTTACCTGAATACTAGGGATGGGCTTGTGGTAGATGGTTATATCCAGCGGCATAGTCTAAAAATGAACCGGTCCGATTTTGGATTCTACTACCGTTGCGTAGAAAAGGGAGGGGCTAAGAAAATTGTGAAGGGATCGGTGGTGCTATATACCTATAGGGTTCGGCTTATTGATGGGACTCTTCTCGACTCGTCGGGTACCGAGCTGTCGCAGCTTGTGATCGATAAATCGGACGGTATAGCCGGTCTGCACGAGGGGCTCAAGTATTTTCACGAAGGAGATAGTGCCCAGTTTATCTTTATACCACATTTTGCCTATGGGCTGGTTGGCGATGGCGCTAAAATTCCTTCGCGAGCAACCCTAGTTTACGACGTAAGAATAAAAAGTGTGCAGTAGAGCACAATATTTTAGACCGATTACCTGTTTATATAGGTAAAATTGGGCATAGCCTAATGCTAGGAGTAACGATATTTAAAGAATATTCCTACATTTGGATGCCTAATTACAACGTAATTAGCTAGTCGGCAAATACCATTTATTAAAGGTTGATGAGATTTTTTAAACATACCATTTTAGCCGTTGCTCTTACTGGTGCTGCAGGATTCCTTTCGTCGTGTGGCAAAGAGGATACCTCCACTAGCAGCTTAGTTTCGCAGAATACGCTTGTTGAATCGTATATCAAAACAGCTAAGCTTTCGGATAGCGTTTCCAAAAGCGAGGACTTGTGGTTCTACCGGTTCAAGAAGAGTGCTGGAAACGTAAAGATTCAGGAGGGGGATAAGGTGGAGTTATACTACGTTCTCTCTGTGGTTACAGCTGAAAGTGGATCCATCTTTCTAAAACCGTTCGCTACCAATATCGAAACGGTGGCAACGGCAAAAGGTTTGATTAATCCGTACACCAAATACGAGCCAATCACCGTTGTGGTGGGGAAGAGTGGCTTGCCAAAAGGGTTTGATCTAGGAATCCGTACCCTGTACGAGGGCGATGGTGCCCAGCTCCTTTTTCCATCTACCTATGCTTATGGTGGTAGCGCAATTGGTGCTGTACCGGCCAATTCGGCAATTGGGGTAAGGGTGTACATCATTAAAGTTGATAGGTAAGAACAATAAAAGTTGCAATAATAGTTTTTCTATGCACAGCTATATTAAAGTTTTGGCGTTAGCAGCCCTCTCGGTAGGGATTTATTCATGCGCTCAGGAACAGACTCTTGAGCCTCGTACTGTAGAAGATAGTATCATTAAGGCATACGTCGAGCAAAATAACATTAAAATAACGCCAACCTCATCGGGGCTTTATATTAATACGCTTAAGGAGGGGACTGGTGTAAAGCCAACCATTACCGACTGGGTGATGGTGAAGTTTACGGGTAAAACGCTCCAAGGCGACTACTTCCACACCACCGACACCACCGTTTTTAACTATTTAGACTACAACGTAAATTACTACCATATTGTGCCCGACCTCCTGTTTATGGCAGGTGCAATGCCTCAAGGTTTTAGGGAGGCGCTACTAACCATGAAGGAAGGTGGCAAGGTCGATCTTCTTCTTCCTTCGTACTTGGGATTTGGTTCGTATGGTGCCATTAAGTTTGGGCAAATGCCAATTCTTTCTGGAGCCTACGTACAGGCAAGTCGCCCGGTGAAGTACGAGTTGGAGCTGGTTAAGGTAATCCCAAAACCTGCCGAGTATGACTCTTTACAGGTTGATAAGTTTGTGAAGTTGCCTGCAAACTCCCAATATGTTAAGGTTAAGGATAACGTATTTATGAAAATAATTACTCCAGGAAGTACCGTAAAGGACGATACTATTGGTAATACATCTAAGGCATACGTACACTATGCAGGATACTTCTTAGATGGGTATTGCTTTGATACCAACATTAAGACCATATCAGATTTGTTTGCACCTTACGCACCTTACGGTGGTGTTTCATCTACATCAACAACTGGAGATACGTTGGCTGTAAATATTTCTGCTAATACCAGAGAGGTGGTCGAAGGCTTTGATCTTGTACTAAGAAAGTTGACAAAGGGTGCAGTGGCCGAAGTGGTGTTTACCTCGAAATTTGGTTATAGCACTTCAGGACAGTCCAGCTCATCAGGTAAGCCATCTATAGCACCATATACTCCTTTGAAGTTTTATATTAAGGTAGATAGGGTGGTTAACCCAAAGTCAACCACCACTCCTGTTGCAATATTACCTCCAAAGTTGTTACGCAAGAATTAAAAAGACAGTAGGTCTTTTGTGAAGGTCGGGGACTTGCTTACGCCAGTCTCCGACTTTTTTTGTGACTATAAACTCGGTTGCTGTGGTAATGTCGGCGGCAACGCAGAGCCTAGTTTTGGGGTTGCAGGAATCAAGAATGTCCTTTAGCACCAGGTTGTTACGGTAGGGCGTCTCGATGAAAATCTGGGTTTGACGCTCCTTAAACGAGCGCTGTTCGAGAGCCTTAATCGCCTTGCCTCTCTCTGCAGGTTTTACCGGAAGGTAGCCTACAAAGGCAAAGTTCTGTCCGTTTAGTCCCGATGCCATAAGCGACATCAGTATAGACGATGGGCCAACTAGTGGAACCACCTTAACGCCCATGCGGTGCGCTTCGGCAACGGCATCGGCGCCTGGGTCTGCCACTCCGGGAACGCCGGCTTCCGAAATGATGCCCATGTCGTGCCCATCGAGGGCAGGCTGTAGCATGGCACGAACCTCAGCTGGCTTGGTGTGCTCGTTTAGCTCGTAGAAGGTTAGCGTATCGATCTGTATGCCCAGCTTCATCTTGCTGATGAACCTGCGGGCGGTACGAACCTCCTCGACAATGAAATACTTTGTATTTAAAACTACATCTTTAACCTGTTGAGGAATAACGGCGTCGATGGTTGTATCGCCTAAAGTTGTTGGAATCAAGTAAACAATTGCTGGCATTGGCTGTTTTTTCGACAAATTTAATCCAATTATATTGATTAACGCTACCACCATGTCTACCGTACTCGCAATTATACGTAATAGGAACTCAATTCTCGTGCTGGCCGTTGTGGTTGGGCTCGTTTTTGGCGAT
>CAXYUU010000179.1:0-7180 GCA_964292015.1 uncultured Acetobacteroides sp. | reverse complement strand
AAACACTCGACGTTATTCAGCTACGCTCGGCACCAGCAGGTATCGAAGTTGTTGTTGGCAAATTTGAAGATTGCGTACTTACCGATAAAATGTTTGGTGCTATTGTACAGTATCCAACCGCATCGGGTAAGCTAAAAGACTATAGCGCATTTACCGCCAGCTGCCATGCAAAAGAAATTTTGGTTACCGCAGTTTGCGACATCCTTAGCCTTGCCATCGTTAAAGCACCAGCAGAATGGGGTGCCGATATCGCCGTTGGATCGACCCAACGTTTTGGCGTACCAATGGGATTTGGTGGTCCTCACGCGGCCTACCTTGCCACTAAGGACGAGTACAAGCGCAGCATGCCAGGTCGTATTATCGGAGTTTCGATTGATCGCTTAGGCAGACAAGCCCTTCGTATGGCGCTACAAACCCGCGAACAGCATATCAAACGCGAAAAGGCAACCTCGAACATCTGTACCGCTCAGGCACTTTTGGCTACCATGGCCGGAATGTTTGCCGTTTACTACGGTCCAGAAGGTATCAGACGAATTGCCCTTCACACCCATAACTCGGCATGTGCCGTAAATAAAGGATTAGCTGCCCTAGGTTACAAGCAACGCAACACCAACTTCTTCGACACGCTCGAGGTAGAAGTTGCCGATGCTAAAAAAATTCAAGCGCTAGCACTTGCCAAGGAGATCAACTTCTTCTACCCATGCGAGACAACCGTTCGTATGAGCTTCGACGAGGTTACTACCGAGGCTGACATCAAAAACATACTCGACATATTTGCCGCTGCTGCCGCTAAAAAAAGCGATGCTTCGGTAGAGATCGGAAATGGCATCTGCTTCGACAAGCAGTTCGAACGCACATCGGCGATTCTTACCGAAAAGGTATTTAACAAGTACCAGTCGGAAACCGAAATGATGCGCTACATCAAGAAGCTGGAGCGTAAAGACATATCGCTTACCCATAGCATGATTGCGCTTGGTTCTTGCACCATGAAGCTTAATGCTGCAGCAGAAATGCTTCCGCTAAGCTTCCCTGAGTTCAGCTCGCTACACCCATTTGTACCCGCCAATCAGGCCGAAGGATACCTTGAGCTACTTAAGGATCTTGAAAACGACCTTGCGGTTATCACCGGATTTGCAGCAACATCGCTACAGCCTAACTCGGGAGCCGCTGGTGAGTATACCGGACTGATGGTTATCCGTCAGCATCACATCAATAACGGAGAGGGTCATCGTAACGTGGCTATCATCCCTTCATCGGCACACGGAACCAACCCTGCTTCGGCAGCAATGGCCGGCATGCATGTAGTGGTGGTTGCTTGCGACGAGAATGGCAACATCAACGTTGACGATTTACGTGAAAAGGCAAACCAGCACGCCAACGACCTTTCGTGCCTAATGGTAACCTACCCATCGACCCATGGTATTTTCGAAACCCGTATTAGGGAGATCGTAAATATTATTCACGAGGCAGGTGGCCAGGTTTACATGGATGGTGCCAACATGAACGCCCAAGTTGGTTTAACCAACCCAGGCTTTATTGGTGCCGACGTTTGTCACCTTAACCTTCACAAAACATTTGCTATCCCTCACGGTGGTGGCGGTCCTGGTGTTGGCCCAATTTGCGTTGCCAAGCACCTTGCCCAATTCCTTCCATCGCATAGCCTAGTGAAAACTGGAGGCGAAAACCCAATCAAATCGGTTTCGGCTGCTCCATTTGGTAGCGCTAGCGTTGTACCAATTACCTACGGCTACATTAAGATGCTAGGTGGTGAAGGTTTAAAAGAGGTTACCGAAATGGCTATCCTCAACGCCAACTATCTTTCTAAAAAATTGGAATGCTGCTACAGCACCCTATATACCGGCGAAACAGGTCGTGTAGGTCACGAGTGTATCATCGACCTACAGCATTTGAAACGCGAATATGGTGTAGATGCAGGTGATGTTGCCAAGCGTCTTATGGACTTTGGCTTCCACGCTCCTACCCTATCGTTCCCGGTTCATGAAACCATAATGGTAGAGCCTACCGAAAGCGAGTCGCGTCAGGAAATTGACCGTTTTGTGGAGACTATGATTACCATTAAGAACGAGTGCGAAGAGATTAAGAGTGGCGCTGCCGATGCCGAAGATAACGTTCTTAAGATGGCACCACACATTGCCGATGAGGTTTGTGCCGACGAATGGAACCACAGCTACAGCAGAAGCAAGGCTGCCTATCCGCTCGAATGGATTAGAGAAAATAAGTTCTGGCCAGCCGCTGCCCGTATCGATAACGGCTATGGCGACAGAAATTTAGTTTGCACCTGCGCTTCTATCGAATCGTACCTGTAACCTAAACCATCCTATAGTAAAAGGAGCGTAGCTGATTAGCTACGCTCCTTTTTTTTGCTTACGCATGAACGTTTCACCCTAGCCCATTGCGGCAACCATTTGGCCTACCAGGTTACGGGCTCCTTCGAATATATCCTTGATGGTGGAGCTGAGCATGTAGCAGGGTGTGGTATAAATCCTATTCTTCACATCCGACACCACCTCGCCCTTAGCAGACTCCTGATGCGTGGCACCAAAGCTGGCAATGGCAGCGGCAGCGCCCTTCTCGGAACCAATGGTAAGCGTACCCTTACCCAGTATCTTTGCGATAACCACCGGAGCAATACACATCGCCCCGATTACCTTGTTTTGGCTATAGGCTTCCCTCACGGCACGTTGCACATCGGCATTAACAACCATCTTTTCGCCATCGCGGCCAAAGGTGCTTAGGTTTAGCGCGGCTCCAAATCCTCCGGGGAAAAGAATGGCATCGAAGCTGGCAGCACGGTATTCGGATAGCGGCTTAACGTTTCCGCGAGCAATTCGGGCCGACTCCACCAGCACGTTCCTCTTCTCATCTGTTGCCAATCCGGTTAGATGGTTTACCACCATGAGCTGTTCCACGTCGGGGGCAAACAGCTGGTAGGAACATCCGGCCATATCGACGGCGAGCATGGCCATTACCGATTCGTGAATTTCGGCGCCATCCTGAACGCCACATCCTGAAAGTACTATTGCAAATTTTCTCATGGTTGCTATATCTGTTTTTACTGTCGAAAATATACCACTTTTTAGCAAGAGATGCCAGCCCTTTCCATCTGCGTGAACCTACAGCAGGGTTACGGCTAGCTCATCTATAGCGAGCTCACCAACGTGCTACTCGCGAGCATTGCTGCTGCTTTTACTTTTATGGGACTTCCCTTTATCCCCCTTTGCGGTTGCCCAACTCCACAGGGCAACATCTACCTTCGACTCCAGCTTACGCTCCACCGCGTCGGGTAGCTGGTAGAAGAAGTCGATTCCGGTTACCTTCTCCACGCTATCGACACTTACGGCAAAATGCTTTAGCGGCAACGTGCTGCTGGCGTTGGGTAGAATAAAACCGATGGCCTTTACCTCGGGTTCGGTGTAGTCGAGGATTACCTTGTAGTAGTACTTGGGCACCGACACGTTGCTTATGCCGATATGCTCGAACGGGGAATGGGTAAGCACGGGGCCGGTGACAACGTAAACCAGCTCGTTATCCTTTGCCCACTGACGAACCTGCTCCTCCAGCCGTTTCCAGATGCCCCGATTAAAGCTGGGTTCTTGCGGACTCATGTTGCTAAAGTAGAACGACTCCTTCATGGTGATGGTAGACCAACCCATATCGGCAGCTGGTGCCAGGTGTCCGCGGTCGTAACCCGACTTGGCATAGTCGGCATTGGTTGCCGAACCGGTGGTAACCAGCGGATCTTCCAAAAACTTGTTGGTACGCTCGTGCGTGCTCGTGGCATGCTCGCGGGTTAGCTCGTAGGCCACCCACAATGCCTGCTCGTTGGGCTCGCTATACGAAAGGGTGTAGCCCGTATGCCGTACGATTTGATCTTTAGCGGTGGTCTTGGGCAGCTCGTATCGAAGGCTGTCGGCCGTTTGCCCACCGCTATGCTGTGCGGCATTGCCTGAAAGGCCAATAAGCATGGCCAGTAAAACGAAATATCTTATTCTCATTACTCCATATTTGAAAACAAAGATAGCCAAGATCCCTTAAGTGGACATCTTTATCTTCGGGGTTAGCAGTAACTACTCAGCCCCCGATATGGTATCACGACGCACGTATCAAGTATCACGAAGCTTACGCCTGCTAAAATTGACAGCCGTCATACTGTTTGTTTGTTCGACTTTCGTGATACGTATATCGTGTGTCGTGATGCCATTAGTGCTGAGCAGCTACGGTTAGTGCTAACGACCACGCTCTCGGGCAAAGAGGAGAAGTGTCGCGATGGGAATCTTTTATTTGCTCCTGCAGATAATGCGGATAAGCGAAGAGGGCTGCGGACTTTACTATACTAAAAGGGGATATCATGTTATCTGTTTTTATGAGAACCTGTAGTTGGACAAACCCCTAACCTCCCCGCCCTTCGGGCACCCCTCCTTAAAAAAGGAGGGGAGTACGCTCTGTGTAAATTTTGTCGTTACCATCAGCTGTTTACATCGAAAGTACGCTACTGCCGGGTTGGTGAATTTGAAATGGAGGGCTTGCCGCTTGGTGCAATGTCTCGTACTAAAAGGGTTGACTTGTTCTCGGTTTTTAGGAGAATCGGGAAAAGTCGTAATAATTGTTTACGCCCTAACCACCCCGCCCTACGGGCACCCCTCCTTGGGAAGGAGGGGAATGGCTTCGGGGAGAATTTGGGGATAGATCTCTATAGATGGCACTTCGAAAAGGCACTTCTAAATGGTTCTTATAAAGGTGAACAGACTTGTCTTCTTTACTAAAACTTTTCGAACCTATTCGCCTGTTTGATTAGAAGGTATCGGTGAAAAATACCGATGAATAATAATCCGAATCACTCCTCCCTTCGGGCACCCCTCCTTGGGAAGCAATGTCATTACGATAAGCGCAAAGTTAAATCAGCGCTGTCGTTGGTTACGTCGAATTCGGGTTGCTCGGTTCCGGGCTTTCCTGAAATCTTTAGAGGAATCCAATAAATTCTAAAAAGGCCCTTCGGCAATTCATTAGGTCCCGTGAAAAGCACGGGATGACACTCCGAGGAAAGTTTCCCCCAGATTTGATGACATCGCCTTGGGAAGTAGGGGAATGGCTCCGAGGATAATTTGGGGAGGGATGGTGAGGTTGTCTATCTGGAAGAAAACGGGTAGAAACAAAGATGACCGGTGAGTACGGGAATGAGAAGCAAGCGAATTTGATGTATGGGGAGTAAAAACATCTAATCGGACGAAGTCGGAATTGAGACTAAAGAAGGGGACTACATTATTGGGGGGATCTACCTATATTTACTTCAAATTTACCGCTATGAAGACGCCGGATAAGCTACTTGCCAAAAAGTTTATGGGGACTGCCAGTCACGACGAGCTGGAGCAGCTGCAGCAGTGGCTGTCGGAACAGGACGAGAACCAGTCGGTGCTGGATCAGGCTCGACAGATGTGGAGCGAGCTGGGCTTTGGCAGCAGCGAGTTCTCGCAGGATAGGCAGGTGGCCTGGGAGATGATGGTAAACACCATCAAACCTGTAATGGCATCGGAAAGGCGGTCGCTATCGAAGCTGATTACCCAAACGGTGGTTGTTATTGCTGCGCTGTTTGCCGTTACGGGTGTGGTGTCGACCTTGCTGACCTATAACGCCAATACGGAGGTAACGGCCACGCAGCGTAGTCAGCGTGTGGATCTGCCCGATGGCACAACGGTATACCTCGACAGCGCCACATCAGTAAAGTACCCTAAGAGCTTTGGAAAGCGAAACCGAACGGTGACGCTCGTAGGCGAGGCTATATTTGAGGCATCGCCCTCGCAGAAGCTGCCGCTTACCATTCGAACCAAGATGGGACTGGTGGTGGTAGACGGCATTGCCGATGTGGCAACCGACGGCAAGTCGACCCTCGATGCCATGGCCCTGCGCGGTGGCCTGAAGCTGACGATGCCCGGCAAGAGTATCGATGTGGCGGAGGGAAACGGGGTGTCGGTGGATCCATCGGGAAATCCGGCCATTGTGCCCATCAACATCAACCTAATTGCCTGGCGAACCAACCAAATTATGGCCAAGTACACCTCGCTGGGCAGCCTTATCAAACCAATAGAAAAGCTGACGGGCAAGCGGATGATGTTTCAGAGCGCGGTGGACTACAGTCAACGGCTTTCGTTTACCGTTAAGCCCGCAACCGAGCGGGCCGTTGCCGATACGCTGGCCAGCCGGCTAAGGATGTCGGTAAGGATCACCAGCCAATCCATCGTTTTTTACTAGCACTACCGCTCGAACACCACCAGCACCTGCTGGTAGAATCCGATCATCGCCAGGTAATCGCTTACGGCAATACGCTCGTTGATACCGTGGATGCGGTTTAAATCGTCGTTGGTTAGGCGGTAGGGTGCAAAGCGGTAGACGTTTTTCGATACGATGGCGAACGAGCGCGAATCGGATGCGGCGATCATCAACGAGGGCATCACCAACGTTTTGGGAAACTGTAGCGCAATGGCGTCGGACAGTCGACGGTAGGCATCCACCTCGACAGGCGATACCGGCGAAGGATTGCGCCCCGAGACGATGGATAGCTTCACCTCATCCCTCTTTACCACCTTTTTGACATGTGCCAGCACACTTTCGGGCGTGTCGCCGGGCAGGATGCGCGAGTTGAGCATCGCCACGGCCACCGACGGTATGGCGTTCTCCTTATCGCCCGCGCTTGCGATGGTAGGCACCAGGGTGGTAGATACAAGGGCGTTGCCTGCCGGAGTGTTGGTATAGATATTTTTGATGATGGGGTTAAATAGCCAACGGTTGGCAAAAACCACCTTGGCAGGCCAGCCTATTTCGGGACCGAGAACCGATAGGAAATCGTTGACCGGCGGCGAGAACCGAGCCGAGGGCAGGTGGCTGTTTACCCGTGTGAGGGCTTCGGCCAGAATGCCGATGGCCGTTTCGGGTTTGGGGGTCGACGAGTGGCCGCCGTTGACATCGACCTCCATGCGGATGGTAGCGTACCCCTTTTCGGAGGTGCCTACCAGCGCCACGGGGCTATCCACCAGCGGCACCATCCCCTGAGTGATATCCATTCCCCCGTCGAGCCCCACCTCGGCCACCACCCCATTTTGCTTTAGGTACCGGGCAATGGCCTTTGCGCCGCTGCCAACCGTCTCCTCGACGTGGCCAAAGGCAA
>CAXYUU010000178.1:0-7269 GCA_964292015.1 uncultured Acetobacteroides sp. | reverse complement strand
TACGAGCTAATGAGGCCATATGCTACTCCCAGCTTGCATAAATCGATTGCACAGCTAGCCGGTTCGGTTGCATGCTATTTGGGGCTATTGGGCTTAATGGGGTACACCATTTACGCTAAGCTACCCTACGCCGTAACCTTTTTGCTAACCATTTTCGCGAGCGGATTTCTGGTTCGAATATTTATTATTTTCCACGACTGCACGCATCTCTCCTACTTTCGTTCGCGGATGCTCTGTCGGGTTGTTGGCCATTTTTGCGGTATACTGGCATTTACCCCGTATGCAAAGTGGCAGCGTTCGCATGCGATTCACCATGGTACGGTTGGCAACCTCGATCGTCGGGGAACTGGCGATGTGTGGACGTTAACCCTTGAGGAGTACCAGTCTAAAAGTCGGTTTGCAAGAGCCTTTTACCGCTTTTACAGGCATCCGTTTTTCCTGCTTATTGTAGCTCCAGCTCTGCTTTTCTTTATTCAAAACCGGCTAACCAATAGGCGGATGGGGCGAGGTGATATCGTTAGCCTTCTGGTAACGGATATGGGCGTTTTCGGTATTTTGGCGGTCTGTTGGCTTACGCTAGGATTGAAGTACTATCTAGTGATATTTGTACCTACCATGCTAATTGCTGCTATTTTAGGGGTATGGCTATTCTACATTCAGCACCAATTCCCCTCGGTTTACTGGGCTCGTACTGCCGAATGGGATCATTACAAGGCGGCACTACAAGGTAGCTCTTACTACCAGCTGCCTCCTATTTTACGCTGGTTTTCGGGTAGCATTGGCTACCACCATATACATCACCTTAATCCGCGAATACCGAACTACAACCTCAAAAATTGCTACACCCATATACCCGAACTGCAGCAGGTTGTTCCCATTACGCTGCTTGATAGCTTTAAGCTAATTTCCCTACGGCTTTATGACGAAAAGAATAATCGGCTCATCAAGATTCCTAAATAGGAACGACTAGAGCGTGGGGACTACCAACATCCTTTATTACAAGGAATCCTCCCCGTACTGCCGCATGTGGCATTCTTGGCCTAGTAACTTCGGTAGATGCGGCAACCTAGGAATCCACTGCCATCCCCCGAGTTGCACTCGGGGTTACTCAAATTCAGTCCCTTCTGGACTGCTTGTGGTGGCTGGTGGCGCTATCTGAAAATCCAAATTCAGGCAAGGTTGATGCTGGGGATATTTTATATTTTCTGTCCCTTCATATACCTTACGGTTTTAAGCAGGCCATCCTTTTTAAAACCAATCAGCAAATCCACCCGATCCTTCTTGAATTTTTTGTCAAATGCTTTTTGTGAAAATTTGCGAATGGGCTTGTTATCGATGCTGACAATGGTATCGCCAATATTTAATCCGCTTTTAAACGGGGCAAACTGCTTGTAGGCACATTTTACAATGGCAACATTACCATTCTTAACGGCATACACTCCTGTAATGGTCGATTGAAATGGTTTATGGGTGTCTTTTCGCGACTTTAAATACAGCTTATTATGCCTAAAGTCGATAGCGTAATCAAATCTACTCATTAGCTCGTTACCAATTAGCCCATCATAGTAGGTGTTGCTAAGGGCACCGTACACATCCTTGGAAAAGGATATAACTGGCTGAGGAATTGAATAGCTGGCGAGCTGAATTTGTTGGGCTCTGAATTCGCCACCCTCCGAGTTTCCTGATACTCCGGCATCGAGAATGGAGTAGTCGATAGCTTCCGATATGCTACTTCGAATTTTGTTGTAGTAGGGCGTATTAAGTATCACAATGTCGGCACAACCCAAATCAACCATTAACCTAGGTTCGAGTACGCCTCCTCCTGTTAGCTGGATTTTAGGATGGATAAAAATTCGTTCCTTGTCGAATTCGAACGGGATAGCGATGTCGTAGCTTGTTGCATCGATTAGCGTATCAATCCGAAGGGTTGAACGGGTGTTGTTGATGTGAAGAACCGAACCCTTTAAGAAATTATTGCCAATAAGTCCGGCGATCTCTTCACCGTTGATTGCCTCTAAGTTCAAAATTGGAATCGAATCAAACGAAACATGATGATCGCCTAGGCTTAACACTAAGGGGGTCCGAATCATTTTGACTGTATGGTATCCCCTATTTCCGGCTCCACCAATTCGGGCTGTATCCACATTACGAAGCAACTTCTGCCTACCGGAAATAAAGGCGCTATCGAGTATGAGGTACGATGCTCCGGTATCGTACATAAACTTTCCCTTAATGCTATCGTTTATGAGCGCTTCGAATTTAATATACCCATCGAAGGAAAATTTTACATCCTCTCGCTTACCAACTCTCATACTCTGACAGCTCATAAGAATGACCGAAATTAGTAAACCCGCTATTTTACTGCAGCTTTTCATAGGTCTAATTTTAAAAGTTACCGGTTTACACCGCTATATGTTTTGGATTCGTTGTAGGGGTACTGTACGCCTACCTGTAACTGCACAAGGTGAGGCGCTCTTCATTATTTGCTACTTTAATGTTGGTCCTATTATTATGGTATCCGTAGCAGCGCGTTTGTGTAGCGCACCTACCCGGGGCTCAATTTACAAGTTTTTTTGAATAACAGGGATGTTGCCAGTCTGATATATCGAGCATATCCGAGTATCCATTACAGTCAGGAATCTTCCCAGCACTGCCGCATGTGCATTAGTGCCCGAGTAACCTCGGTAGATGCGGCAGCCTGGCAATCCATCACCATCCCCCGAGTTGCACTCGGGGGTACTCAAATTCAGTCCCTTTGGGACTGCTCGTGGTTGCTGGTGATGCTTATCTAAGTGGAGGTTACGGTAAACATCTCTCAAGAAATAAATCTAACCCCTCCTCCAATCTGTCTGAATTTGGATTCGTAGGATTAACGGATTGAAGGATTTCCGTCCGATTAATCCAAATTCAGACAGCTTAATCCTTCAATCCAACAGCTTGTAAGCTGGCATATATTTCTGAATAAGGGAATCTCCCTGCACTGCCGCATGTGGCATTAGTGCCCGAGTAACTTCGGTAGATGCGGCAACCTAGGAATCCACTACCATTCCTCGAGTTGCACTCGGGGCTACTTAAATTCAGTCCCTTCGGGACTGCTTGTGGTGGCTGGTTGTGCCTCACCATTTGGAGGTTACGGTGAACGTCTCTTACGACATATGCCTATCATCATGCTAACCGTTGTATTCTTGCTATGCATGGTTGGGCAAGGCCTCTGGCCGGATTAGCGCGCTGATGCGATATTTGCAATGACGTGCCTATGCAGTCCTCATTTGCAGCCTACCTTTGCGGCAACCCCTGACAGGGTTCAAAACACTGTCAGGGGTGTACAACCTACGTGGCGATAGAACCCGAGCACGGAATGCAACTCTAAGCATGTGAAGTATGAGTACTACCCGAAAATATTGACCACCAGAAACAGGCCGACCAAAATTCCGACTAATTTTCTCATCATATTTTTAGCTTAAGCAATTCGTACCGTTTTACCTTGCGGGTATTACATTATGCTTGCTACTAGCGACCACTTATCCCATCATACCTATCCCAAAAATGGCTTTCGTGGAGTAGAATCACAAGACTTCCCTTCTTCCGTAATTCCAACGCCTTTTCCACCTTTCGTCCATAGCAGGCGTAGGCCCAACATGGGTTTCCATTATCGCCTACAATAAGGTAATCAACCTTTTGTGTCATACTATTTGAAAAGGTTGCTCCTGCTACTTCCACGATGCTTGCAAATTCCGTGCGCTTTACGCGACTCGACTCTCCTGTAAAGCAGAAAGTCTTATTCTCGAATTGTACAGTAGGATTAACGGAGCAGATACCCTGTATGGTAATATGGGCTACCTCCTCTCTAATATTGTTGCCAATATCCGAAGCAATATCAGCAAACTCGTTGAAGTAGGCCAGCAATTCCCTACGCTCATAGTCGTCGACTTTACCGTCTGCCAGTATTCGTGCTATAAGCGAATGAATCTCGTCATACGGGTAGTAACAGTATAAATGCGTATTCTTGTCGAGCCAAAATTGTAAGCTCTCAATTTCCTTATCGTTTATCGTTCCATCGGCAATAATTCCATGACAAATACCCTGCAGCTTCTGCAAATCGCAGGTGACATTGTCGTAGTAAAGATTACCATATTCGAACTTATTGCATAGCCAATGTAAATCGTCTACATATTCGTTGTTTAACGCCCCTGTTTCAATTGCATCGTTGATAGTATGCAAAAACTCACTAAATGGCTCACGATTTAGTATGGCGGCATGTTCCTTACACCACTCATTCAATTCGTGAAGTTCCTTTTCGTTAATCTCCGTATCTAATGCTATACCAAGCAGAATTCCCTTCAACGAGCAAACGGCCTTGTTGATCTCACTTTTAGCGGTGAATTTTCGGTATTCTAGTGTATCCATAGTAGAATGTTTTACTGATTAGTAGGTTGGATTGTTTTGCCTATGGGATTTGAATGAAGCTTCTTATCTACCTCCCATTCGTGAATATTCATAGGGCGAATACTGTTAACATGATCTTCTCTCATTTTCATATAGCGATGGAAGTCATCTTCACCTATAATCTGAATATCCCTTACACCCGCATTTATAAGCTTTTCTCTAATTGACGATTCTATTTTCAGCACAAATTCATCTTTTACCCCCTTCTTTAGCAGGGCTATCGTCTTTTGGCTTAATATGACAAAGTTAGCCTCCTCTATTTCAGAATCCGATCTATATTCAATAGGTAACCCTGTTCCTCCACTATTACCAATCATCTGGCATAGCTCACTTGTCGCTAGCTGATACCCGTCGCTAAAGAAAATTTTGGTTTTCGAGAAATCGTTGAACTTATTTCTACCGATCAATCGTTTACCATCGCTAATGATTTGCTCCACTGTTATTTCGAACGACATGGCATCTAAACATACGAGCTTAATGAAATCATCCTCATCGAGAATCTCCAAATCGCCCCCCTTCTGTACTAGCTCTTCGGCTTTAAGCTCCTTTCCCGATTTTCCACTATTTTTTGTTTGCTCCTGAATGCCAACAACAAGATAGCTGGTATTGCCTACTACGCTTGCCTTAGGTATTCCTCCTAGTCTGGATACAATAGACTCCGCATCCCTACGCGGTAATTTTTTAAGTCGTCCTGTAAATACAACAACCTTTCTACTAAAAGGATGGTCATCATCCTTTACCATTGAATTTAAAACGTTTAACGAGAATAGGGCTGATGGGCTATCGTTGGGGACGCTAATTTTTTTTTTACCAGATGTAACCATCTGGTTGAGCTCGTCTATACTCCTCACATTATTCTGCTTGGCCAGCTCCAATACTATTTTTGCACAGCCTTCGGCATCACTCAACGCTTCGTGGTGGTTGAGCGCAATATCCAACTTCTGGCATACTGTTGATAGCTTATAGTTCGTCAAGCCTGGTAGTAGACTTTTGGATATCTTATGCGAGCAGTAGAATTCGAAATTGGGACATTCCATATCGTAGGCCTCGATACTCGAACGTAAAACGCTTTTATCAAATGGAGCATTATGGGCTACCAATGGTTTACCCCTTACTATTGGGTATATTTCAGCCCACAACTCTTGTAGTGTGGGTGAATTTTTTACCATATCAGGCTTTATACCATGTATGCCTACATTTATTGGTTCAAAATAGTTGGGGAAAGGCTTTATTAAGTAGCTGTAGGTCTTTTCTATCTCCCCATTTTTTACAACGGCTATACCAACTGAACAGGCGCTACTACGTTTAAAGTTCGCCGTTTCAAAATCTATCGCAATAAAATCCATATAGTAATACGTTATATTTACGCCTTAAATATAGCTAATCCTTTATACTTACGCACATTTGTTTTAGCAGCTTAAAGCACAAAAAAATAGGGCTGCCTCCTAACTCGGATACAGCCTCTTACCTGTTTTTCGCCATTTTATTTGGTATGCTTCCCAATCTGTGCCTACTCTTTGAGTCAGCTGTTGCTAAACCGCTACAAGGTTACCGACAATTTCGCTCTAACTTTCAGAGCTTCATTCGGTGCTAAACCGTTAGAATCCCTATGGGCTTCTAACGCTATTTTTGAGTAAAAAGTTCAAATTCACCCGTAAATAGCTGCGCCGCAAGTGGCGGTTAAGTAGCAGTCCGGAAAGGAGTAAATTTGGTTTACCCGAATGCAGTGTGGGGGAAACCCAGATGCAAAAATAGCGCCCCTGCTCACCGCAGCATAAATCGGCACACGGTGCAAGTCGAAGCCTGCGACTTCCCAGGCTAAGCGTTTCGTCCTGGCTACGCTTGGTAGCGCAAGGCCTCCTGCCGAATTGGCAAGCTGAAGGGATCGGGTAGTTGTAGGTTTTTTAAGGGGTAGCAAAAATCAACAGCCACGAGACCACCATTTTAGGCTATACCATACAGAATACCACCCCTCTATCCCCCATTCATCGTCTGAATTTGGATTCGACAGATTACCGGATTAAAGGGTTTTCGTCTGCGTAATCCACTAATCCTTCAATCCTAATTCAGACAGCTTAATCCTTTAATCCTAATTCTCAACGGATATTTAAACGATGGCGTTCGTAGGCATAATCGCTAAAACCTTCAATAAATCAGAAGCCAAATACCTAACCATCAACACCATGCTAAACCAAAAAGCAAGGTTGTTTAAACGCTACTCTTTTCAGATTCGGGTAGGATACACTCATCTTTCAAATCATTTAGAGAGGGTAACTCTTCCCGACGCTTAAAGTAGTTTTGAATTGCGCTGGAGTTGTCGGTATACCTTTTTGAAGGAACCAGCTTGGCAAGGAAGCCGAACACTCCATTTTTCACCTTAAGCAGATGGCTAAGGCCGGCCAATCCGAGTACCCGTTTTAGCTCCGCCGATTCGTTGGGATTTAAGGAAAAGAAGGTGCTCAGCTTATCTATTCCTAAATACTGCTTATCCAGCTTAACCATTCCGCTCAGCTTATCCAACTTTTCGCCTTCGGGTGTCGTTGAGTTGGTAATAAAGAGGAATGTCTTTATGAGTAGGATACCTTCTACCAGATTTGCGACAAAGTACCCGACCTTAATACCGTCAATAAGCACATCAATCAAATATCGTCCCTCCCCCTCATCATGAACAACCGGATTTTTTATCAGCTCAGCAATACACATTCCTAGCGTTATACCTATAATCTGCGTGTCGATACGTTCTGCGAGCCGGTTTAGGGCATGAACTTGCAGATAAACACTAACAGGAGTACCCTTAAACCCAAACAGCTCGCGCTTGATAGC
>CAXYUU010000177.1:0-7341 GCA_964292015.1 uncultured Acetobacteroides sp. | reverse complement strand
AGTCAATCTAAATATGAATCCAATAGATTCTAAAAAAGCCCTTCGGGCAATTCATCAGATTAGCTACGCTGAACTCGCGTTGCTCGGTTCCGTGACAAGCACGGGATGACTCTCCGAGGAAAGTTTTCTCCCTAACTTAAAGACATTGGCCCGAAGGGCGGGGTGGTTTTCTTACAAACAAGCCAAATCAGATAGCATTCATAGCTGCCGATTTTAATTTCGCCCATTTGCCACCCAAACAATCCTCCCAAAAATCGGTTGTGGTTCATTTCACACCTGCGAAATCCTCCAAAAAACTTTTTTGGTTCATTTCACACCCAAGAAATCCTCCAAAAAAGTTTTTTGGGCCATTTCACACCCACGAAATCCTCCAAAAAACTTTTTTGAGCCATTTCGCACCCGTGAAATCCTCCAAAAAACTTTTTTGACCCATTTCACACCTGCGAAATCCTCCAAAAATCTTTTTTGGCCCATTTCGCACCCAAGAAATCCTCCAAAAAACTTTTTTGGGCCATTTCACACCTGCGAAATCGTATGCTGGGGCTGAGGGCAATCCAAAAGCATGCCTATACCCATCTGCGGCACACCAGCGGGCACCTGTGCTGCCCCACACCTGCCGCTGGGGCTGGAGTGCGGCACCTACCGCTGCCGTAGGAGCCTGCTGCCTGCTGCTGGCTTTAGATGCAGCAGCGGCCACCGACCCTAGCCAGCAGCGAGGGCAAAGGCGAGGCTGGGGCTTTAGCCCCGTGGGCTAGCTGGCCAATGGGCGGTGGTAAAAACGGGTGTTGCCCCCCAATTGCACCCAAATGGCTGGCGATAGGCAATAAAATGGGTAATACCCTCCCCTCGAAATGCGTTAATACCTACCTTAGCAGCACATTAATTTTAGGGAGCAATGGAAACAACCGCAAAAATTCTGGTTGTAGAGGACGAGGTAAAGGTGGCCGAGCTAATTAAAAAGGGGCTCGAGGCCAACGGCTATGCGGTAGAGCTAGCCTACGATGGGATGATGGGCCGCCGGCTGGGCATCCAGCATCAGTACGACCTCATCATTCTCGACATCAACCTGCCTCACGAAAACGGATACCAGGTATGCCAGGCCATCCGCCAGCGCAACACCACGGTGCCCATCCTGTTCCTCACCGCGCTCGACTCCATCGACGACAAGCTCGAGGGCTTCGACTCGGGTGCCGACGACTACATCTCCAAACCGTTTGAGATGAAGGAGCTGCTGGCCCGCATCCGCGTATTTCTGAAGCGAAACAGCCCCATGGCCGCCAACCCGCCAGCCCCCAAAGTATACCAGGTGGCCGACCTCATGCTCGATGCCGACTCAAAAACCGTTATTCGCGCGGGCAAAACCGTGGAGCTCACCGCTAAGGAGTTTCAGCTGCTACAGTACCTGCTCGAAAACAAGAATAGGGTGGTATCGAAGGTCGATATTGCCGAAAAGATATGGAACATCACCTTCGACACCGGAACCAACGTCATTGAGGTGTACGTAAGCTACCTCCGAAATAAGATCGACCGGGGGTTCGACCAAAAGCTCATCCACACCCAGATAGGTATGGGCTACGTGCTAAAGGAGGTGTAGATGAACATTCGCACCAAGCTCGCCATACAGTTTGCCGCCATCGTTAGCGCCATTCTAATCATCTTTTCGGTGGCCATCTACGGCTCGTCCGAACAGTCGCGCCGCAACGACTTCTACACCCGCCTGGAGGAGCGCGCCTTGATTACGGCCTCGATTGCCACCGATGTCAAGGATGTTCACCGAAGAATCATGCACAGGATCGACACCACCGCCTCGACACTTTACCAGGAGCAGGTGATTATTTTCGACCGTCAGGGCGATGTGGTGTACTACGACCGAGCCGAAGAGCGCGACATCCCCCGCAGCATAGCCGCCAAAATTTTCAAGGCGAAGCATATCGCCATCCAGCTCAAAAACGGGTACGAGGCCATTGGCCTCGAATACGGAAACAAGACCAACTCGTACGCCGTGGTGATTTCGGCATTCGATACCCACGGGAAAAAAAGGCTCCTGAACCTCAAGCTATCGCTGATAGTGGGAACCATATTGGGCATTCTGCTGTCGCTGTCGGCCGGATGGTACTTTGCCAAAAGGGCGCTGCTGCCCATGTCGAAGGTCGTAAACCGGGTGAACCTCATCACCGAAAAAAACCTCAACCAGAGGCTAAACGAGGGGAATGGCCGCGACGAAATATCCGAGCTATCGTCGACCTTTAACCGGATGCTCGAACGGCTCGAGCTGGCCTTTGCCCTGCAAAAAAGCTTCGTGTCGCACGCCTCGCACGAGTTTAGAACGCCGCTAACGGTTATGCTCAGCGAAATCGAGATGATGATGATGAACCACCCCGACAACCTCGAGCTCCAGCAGATGCTCAACTCCCTAAAGGAGGAGATCCTCAACCTCAACACCCTTTCCACCAAGCTGCTGAATTTGGCAAAAACCAACCTCGACACCAGCAGCATCAGCTTTGGCCGCCTTCGCATGGACGAGGTGGTTATGTCGTCGATTGCCGACTTCACCAAGGCACACCCCCAAAGCAACGTTCACCTCGACTTTACCAACCTCCCCACCGACGAGGATGCGCTTTACGTAACCGGTGAGGAGCAGCTCCTTAAAACGGCCATCATCAACCTCATGTCCAACGCCTGCAAATTCTCATCCGATAGCTCGGTACAGGTAGCGCTCATCCACCATACCAACCAAACCCTTTCCGTCACGTTTACGGATAACGGCGTGGGCATTTCGCCCTTCGAAATCGACAACATCTTCGAACCCTTTTACCGAATCCCATCAAGCAAAAAGATAGATGGGCACGGGCTGGGCCTGGCACTTACCTCGCGGATTATTGCCATACACCAGGGAACCATTAGCGTAAAATCGGTAGAAAACGTGGGCTCCGAATTTACCATTACCCTGCCAACCAGCTGATGGATTTAAAAAGCACACCCCTAAAAACGGTAGTCCTTAGGGGTGTAGCGGGGTGATTATGCGGTGGCGTAAGGTCAATAGTAAATGACTTTAGCTGTTTTCGATTTGGCAATGTAGGCGTTAATGATTTTAAGCGAGCTTGCCGTATCGGCACACGAGGTGGTAAGGTTGTGGAGCTCGTCCAAATTACCGTAAAGGAAATCGTTGGCCGCTTGCCCAAGACCAACAAACCGACCCTTCTCCACCTTTACGAACGAAACCGTACCGGATTCCTCGTGAAGCTCCAAAACAAAGAAGTTGGTAGAGATATCGTTCACGTGGGCAATGGCCTCCTCTACCCGCAGGTTGTACATATCCGGAAGCTCCTCGCCACGACAGGCACCCTTGCAAATGCTAATCTGATAGTGGAAGCAGGCACCGGTAGACTTGTACTGACCGCAGATTTTCTGGCAGAGACTAAACTGTTCGATGAGAGCGGAGAGCGATTTTTTGGCCTTCTGAGCCGAAGGGTAGGTCGAAACCAGCACCCCACCGTTCGCCTTCTTCTCTACCGTCAGGGCGAAGTATCCCTCATCGTTGTAGGTGGCGTAGATACCGTACTCGCTGCTGCTGCGGCGTTGCAAGCGGTTAAAATGTGGCTGATGGCGCTTAATCTCGATATCCTCCTTGAGCTGCGCAACCAGCTCGCTATTGGTTAGCTCGTAGCTTATATCGGTAACGCGAGAGCACATCTCCAGCGCCTTTTTATCGTTGTAGTTGGCAAAATGGGTAAGCGTTCGCTTGGCGATATTGGTGCCTTTGCCTATGAAAATGACATTCCTATCGCTATCGTGCAGGTAGTAAACGCCAGTCTCTTCGGGTAGCTGTTCGAAAAGTATGCGGGCGATGTTCTTTCCAAATATTCTGGTGATCCCTGCTGTTGAGTCGATATCCTCGTCGGCCGCCTTTTCGAGCAGCAGCTTAAAGAGGTCGACTGTTGCACGGGCATCGCCTGCGGCACGGTGCCTATCGTAAAGGTTGATACCCAAATCGCTGGTAATATTTCCGAGGCTATAGCTGGCATGACCCGGCAGTAGCTTACGACTCATCTTTACCGTATCGAAGGTTATTCGTCGGTAGCTATACCCCAGCCTCTTAAACTCGCTCTGAACAAAGCCGTAGTCGAAGCCAACATTATGCCCCACAAAAATGGCATCGTGCGTTATCTCGACAATACGCTTGCCCACCTCGTAGAATTTAGGGGCCTTTCGTACCATCTCGTTGGTAATTCCCGTAAGCTTGGTAATGTAGGGAGGGATGTCCTTTTCGGGATAGATAAGAGTCGAAAACTCGTCGATAATCTTACCGTCTTCGAGCAGGTAAATTGCGATTTCGGTTATCCGCTCGGTTTTAGGACTGCCACCCGATGTTTCGATATCAACTACCGCGAATCGCTGATGTGTAGCTACTGTTTCTTCTTGATAATTCATCTACTAGTATAGGTGCTCTAACGTATCGAATTATCACAATAAAAAGCTGTGATAACCACTCTGTTTGAATAAAAAACAGCAACTCAATCTGCCTTTCCCGTTTTTCATCTGAGCGCTTCGCTTAGATGTCGAAAATCGACAGAGTTGGGTTGCTGGTTAATTGTTGTAATTCGAGTAGCAAGCTAGTTCAAATCAACCTTTTCATTTACCGAATTCAGGTTGGCCAGCTTTTCTTCCAGCTCCTTAATTTCGGTGATATCCTTAGTAAAGCACAAGATTCCAACAATGTCGCCCCCTTCATTTCGAAGCGGAAACTTATTCGTCGAAAACCAACGATTTACCTCGGCAGTATCTTTTCGGCACTCTACCCTATTTAAGATTGAGCCACCCGCTAAAATAGTGTCCTTATCCTGCTGTGCAAGCTCATCCGAGAAGCTTTCGCCGAAGATATCCCTACCGGTTTTACCTGCAATCTCGCTCTCCGAGCTCATCCCTAGGCTTTCCAACATTGCTCGGTTTGCTCTCAGGAACTTTCCGTCAAGATCTTTAAAGTAGATACAGTCGGACGAGCGATGTAGGAAGCTGTCGAACAGGTTCCGTTCGGAAGACAGCTCGGTTTCGAGAGTCTTGATATCGGAGATGTCCTTAGAAACACCAAAAGTTCCAATAACCTGCCCGTTAAGATCCTTCAACGGCATTTTGCTGGTTGTTACCCAGGTTACGCTACCGTCTTCGTGATCCTCCTTTTCGACCATATTGTAAATTGCCTGACCCGTATTGATGATATTCTGCTCGTCGGTAAACGCCTTGCGGGAGTGCTCCTCGCCAAAGAGGTCGAAATCCGATATGCCAATCAAATCGGTATCATCTTTCATCTTATGTAGGCTAACAAGCGACTTGCTAACACGAATAAACCGGCTTTTTAAATCTTTGAAATAGATAAACTCGGGAACAGCATCAAGGAAGTTCGAAAACAGCGCCTTTTCCTTAAGCATCTCCTCCTGAACAGTCTTTTGCTCATCCTGAACACGAGCCATCTCCTCTTGGGTAGACTGTAGCTCTTCGAGATTCTGTCGCATCTCCTCCTCTTGGGCGGCCATCTCCTCGGCCTGCTGGCGAGTTTGATCGAGCAGCTCGGCGGTGTGGATGTTTATGCGCACGCTCGACAGCGTAGATGCAATGCTCTCGGCAACCTTTTCTACGAACTTAACCTTATAGTCCTCGATAGGCACCAGGGAGGCTAGCTCAATAACCCCGTTTACCTCGTTGTTCACCTTAAGGGGAACCAGCAGTAGACATTTTGGACTGGTGTCGCCAAGACCCGATGTTATCGAGATGTAATCCTCGGGTACCTCCAGCATAAATATGGTTTCGGCCTCTGCATAGCATCGACCTACCAGCCCCTCGCCAATATCAAAACGCTTTTCCAGCATCTTACGACGGTTGTAGGCAAAGCACGACATCATCTCTAGGTAGCGATCCGAATCGTTATTCTCGTTCAGAATAAACATGCCCCCTTGGTTGATATCGAGATACTTTACCAAGCTGCTCACGATGGAGAACGATAGCTCTTTTATATTGGTGTTATTCTGGCGAAGTAGCTCGGCAAAGTTGGCATGACCCTGGTTGGCCCATCTGCTTTTATCCTCCTCCATCTTACGCTCGTCTTCGGCCGTATTTGCCTTTATCAAGCTGTTGCGCATCTCCTCGAGCGAAATACCGAGCACATCGCGTTCGCCCAACAGCTGATGGGTAGCCTTTAAGTTGCCATTCCCAATCTCCTTGGCAAAATTGGCCGTGCGGTTTAACCCATCCACAAGCACATTCAACGAGCTGGCAATTTCCTCCATCTCGTCACCTGTGCTGATGTTCAACTTTTCGCTCTCGTCGACATCGCCACGAGATAACCGCTTAATGGATGAGGTAACATCGCCGAGTGGCTTTGTGATCGCCTTCGCCAAAAAGTTTATTACAAACGAGGTAATAACAATGCCCAGAAGGCATACCAGCAAGGCAATAAGTACCGACTTGCGCGATTGTGCAAATATTTCGCTTGTAGGAATGGTTACGCCTAACGCCCATCGGGTGCCACTATCGCCCATTGGAATAGGCACAATAACGGCAATGTAGCTTGTTCCGTCAATTTCCAGATTGGTTTGGGTGATGTCGGCAGAGGCAAGAACCTTATCCAGCTCCAGCTCCTTATTTTCGCTTCCGATGATCTTATCGAAAGTTTTACCTACCATCGCCTTGTCGGTATGAGCGGCAATAAAGCCCTTCTTCGAAACTAAAAAGGCAGAGGTACCTGGAAATATGCTGATCTTTTCGACAACTTTTTGGTATTCTTCGATGCCAATATCTACACCTGCCACACCTTTTGCCTGCCCATTATACAGTACAGGGCAATCCAATGTGGTAATTAGCATTTCCTGACTGCTATTGTTGTAGTAGTTGTAGTAGTAGGGTTCCTTGATATCCGACTTACCCGAATTTTTCACCGTGTAGTAGTGCGAATTGGCGTCGAACGAATCCAGATCCTTATCTAAAGACATTACAGGCGTATTCGACATCGGAATGGTTAGGAAAGAACGGCGGCCCGAAGGCTTGCTGTATCCGGGAGTAATGGCAGAGAGTTCGAGCGAAACCCAAATGCACTTGTACGAGGTGTTATTCTTCGAGCTATTTAGCAGTGCCTGCTCCAGCTGCGCCTCGCGGTTGGCATTTGTTGGATCGAACATGTACACCACCGATGAGGAGAGCGACTCGCTAAAGCCCAATGCCTCATTCGTAATCTCCTTAACCTGGTTCGAATATCCCTTTACCTGCTCCACCACCATACGTGTGGCGCTCTCCCTTGTATTGCTCCGTAACGAAACAATAAAATAGGTAAACGATATAAGCATTATGATT
>CAXYUU010000176.1:0-7360 GCA_964292015.1 uncultured Acetobacteroides sp. | reverse complement strand
TATATTTTATCCGATTAGCTTAAATCCTTTTCCGCGGATATTTAGAATTTGAATTGAAGGATCACCCTTCAAGTATTTTCTAAGCTTCGTAATATACTCGTCCATACTTCTTGCGTTAAAGTAGCTGTCGTCAGACCAAATGGTCTTTAACGCAAAGTTTCTATCTAGTACAGCATTTCTGTTGATACTTAAAAATTTAAGTAACTCAGATTCTTTTGCTGTTAGCTTTTGGTCTACACCGCCAAAGCCAAGAATTTGCTTGGTTGCATCAAAAGTATATTCGCCAAGAACAAATTTATCTTGACTAGCCACACCACCAACGCCCTTTGTACGGCGTAAAATTGCTTCAATACGATACTGAAGTTCTTCGATGCTGAATGGCTTTGTCATGTAGTCGTCTGCACCTACCGAGAAGCCTTCAAGAACATCTTCCTTCATCGACTTAGCGGTAAGGAAAAGTACAGGCACCTTATCGTCGATCATTCTGATGTCTTTAGCAACGGAAAAACCGTCTTTAACAGGCATCATTACATCTAAAATTACGATATCGTACTTGTTGTTCTTAAATCCGTCGAATGCTTTTTCTCCATCGACATAGAGTTCGGTTTGATAACCCTTGGCATTTAAATACTCCTTTAGTAACATACCAAGGTTTTCATCATCTTCTGCTAAAAGGACCTTCGCCTTGCTTTCCATTGTTATACAGGTTTAATTGTTACTTAGTCCACTATTAAATGGTATGTAGATGCTGAAGGTACTGCTTGAGCCTAGTTCACTGTCAGCCCAAATTCTTCCTCCATGTGCCTCAACAATCTTTTTTACGTAGCTGAGTCCTAATCCAAAGCCTTTTACGTTATGCACGTTGCCCGTTGGGACTCTATAAAATTGTTCAAAAATTCGTTTTATGTTCTCTCTGCTGATCCCAATACCGTTATCTTTTACTTCAATAACGATACCTTGATCCTTATTGTAGGTTGTCAACTTGATTTTTGGAGACTCCTTGCTATACTTTAACGCATTGTCCAACAAGTTAGCTATTATATTTGTAATATGTACTTCATCGGCAAAAATAATACAATTCTCAGCTAAAAATGATCTTTCTAAGGTGGCTCCTCTGCTAGATAGCTGTAGCTGGAGGTTGTCGCATACCTTATTTGAAATTGTGTGGATGTCAATATTCTTTGACTTTAACATTAGCTTACCCTTGTCGAAAATTGCCATTTGAAGAACCTTTTCCACAACAAATCCCAAGCGCTTACTTTCGTCTCCAACAATTTTCGACAGGTAGTCGTAATTTTTAGACGTATTGGGAAGGCTTTTGTCTTGAAGCATTTGAGCTGCAAGTGAAATGGTGGATATGGGTGTTTTCAACTCGTGAGTCATGTTGCTAACAAAATCGTTTTTTATGTCAGAAAGTTTCTTCTGTCTAAATATAACAAGTAAGGTGAGAGAAAAGGTGAAAATTATGATTAAAGTTAATGCGACCGATACTGCTGCTAAAATGGCCATCGATCTAAAGGCCACTTTTTGTGTGTTTGGAAAGTTAACGTGAAGGAATGAGGTTCTTGTATATCCTTCAGGTGAAATCTGCTGATGAACAGTTAGTACATCTTTAGGGTTCCTTTCAAAACTATTCGATTTAAAAATGTTATTAGCACCTTCGTCAGTTACTGCAAACTCAAAAGGGATGCGAATGCCGCGTTTTTTAAGTTCTAGCTTGATGAGTGAATCGATTTGATCCTTATTAACCCGCTGGGAAATTGGTTCTTCGATTCTAATTAGCTTGTCAATCGTTTCGGAAATAAAAACCGTGCGCTTCTTGTAACGTTCATTTAATGGAAAACGTAATCTTTCGCTGTTCTGCGAATTTGTCAGATCGGGTTTGTTACTCTTGTAAGAGTTGTTTACAATAGAGCTAACCGAACTCGAATTAAATGAGCCTTTAACTTGGTTAATGAACCTGTTTGTATCTTTTGGATCAAGATAGTAAATCTTCTCCTTTTTACTGATGGTGCGTAGTGACGACCTAGTCTTTTTTGTAACATTGTACTGATCTTCGTAGTACGGACTAATGTCATCTTTATTACCAAAAGGAGATACAGTTCGCTCTGTTTGAGTAAGTATCTCGCTTTGTTGGATGTTTTGAATAACCTGACGAATGGTTTCGTTGAGCTGTGAGCTGAGCTCGTCTTCTTTGATTTTAAGCGAATTTCTAATCCATAAGGTTTGAACAAATATCAAACCCACAGAGGTAAGGAAAATGATTGAAACCAGTAACCAGATCTGTTTTTTGTTCATGTCAAGTGCGTACTATGAGGCTAAAATCTTCAAAGGTTAAAACTATAAAAGGATTTTAACTTTTACTAGCAAACAAAGATAGTATTGATTAAATGGTTCTTAGTTTAGCTTAAGCTATAAAAAAGGCTTAATATGCTAAAATAGATTAAGAAGTTCAATAACTTTCTTATCCGGATTTGTGATTTTAACGAGAGTGATTACCGCTGAAATATGTTTAATGGTTGTTTCTATCGCAATTATATCGGCATCGCTTATAGAATGACGAATGCAAAAGGGGTAGTCGAACTTCTTATAGCTTGAGGAGATGAATTTAGTAGGGGCAATTTTATTTGTGATAAGCACACCTCCGTAAGCTTGCGTTTCTACAAAGGCGTCAAACTTGCATATGTCATCAGGGAATTCGTCGCAGTTTAACTCGCAACGTTGTAGATTGATAGAAAGAGCGGTATTGAGAAGCCAGCTTAAGCGGTATCCATTTTCTGTTGAGCAGATAGCGAAAAGTGCAAGCGGTGTGCTGTTCGGTTCTATCAGTTTGACCTTTTGCATAGGCTTTGAAACCTGTCTTTTCACCGCCATAATAGCTAGTTTAGGTTCAGAGAAAGGTGGCTGGCAATTACAGCGAGTGCTTCGCGTGCAGCATGCTGTTCGGCTTCCTTTTTCGATTGCCCTACACCTTTACCTACAACATAAGACCCAAGTAGAATATTTACGGTGAACGTAATTGACTTTGCCTCATCCAAAAAACTTTCGTTGAATTCGAAGTTGAACTCCTTTTTGTTTTTTTGACCCCATTCAATTAGGCGGCTCTTAAAGTCGGTTTCGGTATGTTCTAGACTACTAAAGTCAATATGCCTGAGAATAAACTTTATGAGAAGTTTTTGGGTGTAGGCATATCCCTTATCTCGGTAAATTGCGCCAATTAAGGCCTCAAGAGCATCTCCATAGATATGTTTTATCTGATGGTTTGGGTTGGTGTGTAACACCAGCAAGGAGGGTATACCTATGTCTATAGATAGCTGGTTGAGGGTAGTGCGGCTTACTATTTTAGCGCGCATTTTAGTTAAAAACCCCTCGCTTTTTCCTTTGTACTTTTCGTAGAGAAAATCTGCTACAACAAGATCAAGCACAGCATCGCCCAAAAACTCTAACCTTTCGTTATGAATAACGGGTTGTTGAGTATTGAGTACTGACTTATGAGTAATCGCAATCTTGTATAACGAGATGTTTGAAGGGTAAAGATCGAACATGTCTCTAAGAGCCAAGTACAATTTTTTGTCCTTAGAAAACGCGACCTTTACCGGATGTAGAAACTTATGAAGCAAATTTGCTACTTAGAAAATTTCTTAAGAACTACTGTTGCATTATGACCACCAAAACCAAAGGTGTTGCTCAACGCGTAGTTAACTTCGCGCTTTTGTGCCTTGTTTAAAGTGTAGTTCAATTCAGGATCTAGTGCTGGATCGAAATTCTCGTTGTTGATGGTTGGTGGAATAATGCCCTTGGTAAGAGCTAAGATACATGCAATTGCTTCTACAGCACCAGCAGCACCTAAAAGGTGTCCAGTCATAGATTTGGTAGAGCTGATATTCAAGTCCTTTGCATGTTCACCAAATACATTTTTCACTGCTTTTATTTCGGCAATGTCACCAAGTGGAGTTGATGTTCCGTGTACGTTGATGTAGTCAATTTCAGAAGGCTCAATACCTGCTTCGGCGATTGCAATCTTCATAGAGTTGCTTGCACCCAATCCTTCGGGATGTGGAGCGGTCATATGGTAAGCATCAGCTGTCATACCTCCGCCAACAACTTCGGCGTAGATTTTAGCGCCACGAGCGATTGCGTGTTCGTATTCTTCTAGAATAAGCGCTCCAGCGCCTTCACCGATTACAAAACCATCGCGGTTTATATCGAATGGGCGAGATGCTGTAGTGCAGTCGTCGTTTCTAGTTGAAAGAGCTTGTAGTGAGTTAAAACCACCAACACTAGCCTCGTTTACGGAAGCCTCAGACCCACCTGTGATCATGATGTCGGCTTTGCCTAAACGAATTGTATTGAAGGAGTCGATTATGGCATTATTTGAAGATGCACAGGCAGAAATGGTGCAGTAGTTTGGTCCACGTAAGTTAAACTTCATGGAGATATGTCCTGCAGCAATATCGGCAATCATCTTTGGGATAAAGAAGGGGCTAAATCGAGGGTTTAGTCCTCCCTCGACATATCCCTTTACTTCTTGAAAAAAGGTCGTAATACCACCTATTCCAGAACCCCAAATTACGCCACCTCTATCTGGATCTAAATTAGTCTCGTCTAGTCCAGCATCTGCGTAAGCTTGTTCAGCAGCAATAATGGCATACTGAGCATACAGGTCTAACTTTTTAACCTCTTTTCGATCGAAATGGGTGAGGGGATCGTAATTCTTAACAGTGCAGGCAAATTTTGTTTTAAACTTGGATGTATCGAAATAGGAAATCATCTCTGCACCGCTAACACCATTTTCGAGGTTAGTGAAGTATTCTTCGATTGAATTCCCCAGTGGGTTGATTGTTCCAATTCCAGTAACTACAACTCTTTTTAATTCCATACGTCCAAGTTTTATAACAAAATTTTCTGCTCTAGTTTTCTCTGCTTACTTTACGTGTTGCTCGATGTAAGAAGTTGCATCGCCAACGGTGCCGATCTTTTCAGCATCTTCATCAGGAATAGAAATGCTAAATTCCTTTTCAAATTCCATGATTAGCTCAACAGTGTCAAGTGAGTCAGCGCCTAGGTCGTTAGTGAAGCTAGCTGCTGTAACAACCTCATTTTCGTCTACGCCAAGCTTCTCAACAATGATAGCTTTTACTTTTGATGCGATATCAGACATAACGGTAAATTTTGATTAGTACTGAATTTGACCTTTAAATTACTTCGCAAAGAAAAACAATTTTTGTAAAATGAAACTGTCTTCCCATTGAAATTCGTGGCAAATGTATAACTTTTTGTTCTTATTTTTGGCATGTTGTTTTTTTATTCTTCACTTTTGCTGTGTTTTTAACGCTCGTAATTAGTTCAAAATGAAAAGAATTGCCGTCTTAGTGTCTGGTTCAGGAAGCAATGCAGAAAATTTAGTTAAATATTTTCGAAATGGTAATTTAGCTCGTGTCTGCGTCATCCTTTCCAATAAAAAGGATGCTTATGCACTGGAACGTGCTCAACAGTTGGGTGTTCCTTCATTATACTTTGGACGTGATGATTTTTATAGTACGACTAAAGTTCTCGAAACACTTAGAGAACAGGAGATTGATTTAATCGTTCTTGCTGGTTTTTTATGGCTAGTGCCTCAAAATATCATCGAAAGATACGAGGGTAAGGTCGTAAATATTCACCCAGCCTTGCTTCCAAAGCACGGAGGAAAGGGAATGTTTGGCATGTGCGTTCATCAAGCGGTTGTTGAAAGTGGGGAGACGGAAACAGGCATCACGATTCATTACGTAAATGGAAAATATGACGATGGTGACACCATTTTTCAGGCTAAAGTGGAGGTTAAATCTACCGACACGCCCGAAATGGTTGCACAAAAGATTCATGAGCTGGAGTACGAGTACTTTCCCAAGGTGGTTGAACAGCTTATTGCGAGCTTGTAGGCTTTTGCAAATGGGTTAGAAACAGGAACTGCATTTTGGAGATTTTATATTGATATGTCTCTGTTTTATAGGACAGTGTACAAAACGAAAGGGATTGCATTAAGATGCGATCCCTTTCGTTTTGTACAGCTAATTCTAACTAGCAAATAATTCTGTCTAATGATGCTATAATGGCCGCGATTTTAATTGCATCAAATATTCGTTCTTCGCTCGATCCGAGCTCTCTAACTGAATGTTCGTGAGAGTTTACGCATACCTCACACCCATTTACTGCCGATACGGCAAGGCTGATTAGCTCGAAGAGCTCCTTACCAAGCACTGGGCTCATCATAATATTCATTCGGATGCGCGCTGGTATGTCGGCGTACTTTTTATTGTCGCTAAAATGGCGGAAGCGGTAAAGCACATTGTTTGCGCTAAGTAGCGATGCTGCTGCGGCTGCTTCGGCAACATCATCGGCGGTTGCACCAGCAGTGAGGGCCTTTTGCTGAAAGGCCAGCTGTAGCGGATGGTTTTTTGTGTTTACTGCTGCAGCATAGGCAACAAGTAGCGCATCTTTTTCGCCCAACGTTTCCGACGAAAGGACCGTTTTAACGTTCACCTTCAGATCGCGGAGGTACTTGGTGCTGCTTTTTGATAGCGTTTCGAGAGCAGGAAAGCTGTTTTCGGAGCTAATTCCTAAATCGGAGAGTAGCTCTATGGCTGTGTCGTTGTACATTTCTGGAAATTTAGTCGTTTGTTTTTCTTGCGGCTGTATTGGGGGACAGCCCTAAGCGTATGTTTTTATTTCTTTTAGTGTTTAGAAAGGGTACCCCGAGGTGGAGCACCCTTTTTTGTTAGTATGGGAGCTATAGCTTAATGGTAGCCTGCCCTTTTTCCCAGTTACATGGGCAAAGCTCGTCGGTTTGAAGTGCGTCGAGAACGCGGATAATCTCTTTTACGTTGCGACCTACGCTTAAATCGTTCACGCTGACAAAGCGAATGGTACCTTCTGGGTCTACAATGTAGGTTGCGCGGTAGGCAACCTTTTGGGTAGCTTCAAGAATTCCAAGATCTTCGGCTAGCGACTTCGATGTGTCGGCTAACATCGGGAACTTAAGCCCACGAAGGTCGTCGTGGTTGTTACGCCATGCCATGTGTACAAATTCGGAGTCGGTTGATGCGCCAACTAGCTGCGTGTCGCGATCGGAAAACTCGCCGAATGCCTTATTAAACTCGGCAATTTCGGTTGGACAAACGAAGGTAAAGTCCATGGGCCACCAGAAAAGTACCAGCCACTTTCCATCTTTCTTGTGATCTTCGGACGTGATGGTGGCAAATTCTTTGCCTTTTTCTAGAGATACAACGGCTGTTTTGCTAAATTCTGGAAGCTTACTTCCTACGCTTAAAATTCTGTTTGACATTTTCGTTTTCTTTTATTAAAGTTTTTACTCTTATTC
>CAXYUU010000175.1:0-7369 GCA_964292015.1 uncultured Acetobacteroides sp. | reverse complement strand
GGAGCTTTTCTAGATTGTAATAATAATATTTTAAAGCAAACAGGGTATACACGAAAGGAATTTACTGCTCTTACCTTGTGGAATATAACTCCTGCGGAGTATAGCAAGCTCAATACAAATACATTTGAAGAACTAAAAATAACGGGGAAATATGGACCAATCGAGAAGGAGTATATACGAAAGAATGGTTCACGCTACCCTATTTCTGTATCAGGTTTTCTTACCAAGGATAAGACTGGTAAGCAGGTTGTATGCGCAAACGTACAAGATCTTACCGAAGCAAAAATGAAAACCGAAAAGTTGAGAAAGAGCGAGGAGAAATTCCGCGGTTTATTTGAGCTTTCGCCAATTGGAATTTGCATGACCGATTTTCATACGAGCAAATACTTGGATTGGAACGACTCTTTTCTCAATATGATAGGCTACACTAGAGAGGAATTTTCAAACCTCGAATATTGGGATACAACACCAGTAGAATTCGGTAAAGAGGAGCGTCGTATTGCAATAACGCTACGTAAAGTTGGCTACTATAGTAGCTACGAAAAGGAGTTTATTGCAAAGGATGGCAGGCGTATACCGGTGCTTCTTACAGGATTCCTAATTCACGATAGCAACGGCAGAGAGTTGGTGTGGTCAAGTATCCAGGATATATCGGATTTGAAGAAAAGGGAAGACCAGCTTACCATAAGCGAGCAAAAATTCAGAGGCCTTTTTGAGCAGCTACCCATAGGGGTTACCCTTACCGATAACTCAAGCGCAGCATATTTAGAGTGTAATAATGCATTTTTACACATGCTGGGATATACTGCCGATGAAATTATTGGACATTACTACTGGGATATTACCCCTGTAGAATGCGCCCAAATTGATAAGCAAATTACAGATGAGCTCAATTCGACAGGCCATTTTGGACCTTTCGAAAAAATATATGTCAAGAAGAGTGGAGAACGAGTTCCTGTTATTTTAAATGGCTACCTATCGGTTAATTTCGAAGGTAAACCAGTTGTTTGGACTGCGATACAGGATATCTCCATTTTAAAGAATAACGAATTTGAGTTACGCCGCAACGAGGAGAAATTTCGAAGCTTCGTTGAAAATGCGAGCGACATAATCCTGTCTACATCCCTTCAGGGTCATACGCTTTATGTATCGCCTAACATTATAAATATGTTGGGTTATACTCAAGAGGAGTTTATGAAGATGCCGTTGCATCAGTATGTTAATTCAGAAGATCTTCCTAACTATTTTAAACTGGTAAAAGACTACCAAATACGAGGAATCCCGTCCGAAAATATGGAGTATCGAATGCTTCATAAGAATGGGGAGTGGCGTTGGGTACAGGTTACAACTTCGGTAAACCGCGATTCCAATGGTAATTTATACAGCATAAGCATCCTGCGCGACTTTACCAAGGATAAGAGAGCTCAAGAACAGCTTAAAAGACTTTCGTTAGTTGCCAGTAAAACAACTAATACTATTGTTATTACCGATAAGGATAAACGGATAACATGGATAAACGATGCCTTTACAATTCTAACAGGTTATACCTTCGATGAGGTAATTGGGCAGTATCCTGGTAGGTTACTTCAGGGTCCCGCTACTTCCAAGCGAGATAAAGATGCAATTAAAAATGGGCTTAAAAGCGGGAAGCCATTTCGCTCTGAAATATACAATTACAGTAAAACAGGAAGAGGTTACTGGATAGAGATATACACAACCCCTATTTACGATAGTACGGATCAGATAACCAGCTATATTGCAGTAGAAAATGATATCACAGAAAGAAAAAATAACGAAGAGCAAATTGCCAAATTAACTAAGGGAATAGAAAACAGCCCAACTATTGTGCTAATTACCGATAGTAACGGTAAAATAGAGTACGTCAATAGCCGCTTTATTGAGATAACCGGCTATACCATGGATGAGGTTTTAGGTAAAACTCCCAGGATCCTTAAATCAGGATTTCAAAACCGAAAGATTTACGAAGATCTTTGGGCTACCATAAAATCTGGAAATAACTGGAAAGGCGAACTGTATAACAAGAAAAAAGACGGTTCGTACTACTGGGAATTGGCAACCATATCGCCAATTTTAAATGCCAATAACGAGATCACCCACTTTATTGCCATAAAGGAGGATATTTCAGAACGAAAACAACTCTACGAAGAGGTGCTGGTATCCCTCGAAAAAGCAGAAAAGGCCACTCGTGCAAAAAGCGAATTCTTAGCCACTATGAGTCACGAAATCCGGACCCCTATGAATGGGGTAATTGGAATGACGAGCTTACTGGCTAAAACGCCACTTACAGAAGAGCAGTTCGACATCGTAAGTACCATTCGCAATAGCGGAGATGCGCTTCTTTCAATTATTAACGATATACTCGACTTCTCAAAAATTGAATCAGGTAGAATGGAGATGGATATATACCCATTTGATGTGCGTCAATGTGTAGAAGATGTTATTGATCTCTTCTGGATCAAAGCGAGCCAAAAGGGTATCGCGCTTATCTACACCGTAAGTCCAACTATCGACCATCAGGTGCTGGGCGATGTCACTCGCCTTCGTCAGATTCTGGTAAACATTATTGGGAATGCAATCAAATTTACAGAAAAGGGCTATGTGAAAATTGAGATTACACCACTCAGAGAGGACAAAACCTCTAAAAGTATCAGATTAGGATTTAAAGTTGAAGATTCAGGATTAGGTATAGCTCAAGATAAGCTTGTAAAACTTTTCTCTCCTTTCTCTCAAGTAGACTCTTCAATTACCCGTCGATTTGGAGGTACCGGACTAGGTTTGGCTATTACAAAGCGGCTAATTGATCTTATGGAAGGAACGATTGATGTAAAAAGCATCGAAAATGTAGGGTCCTGTTTCAATTTTGAGCTCGGCTTTAAATATTCCGATTTGGAAGATACGTCTCTAAGTGGTCGCAACTTTGTAGGTCTAAAGGTATTCGAAGATATCGCGAACCAAAGTGTAGCAATAACCCTGAACAATTTACTTCAAACACTAAGGGTTGATGTGGTTAAAAATGCGCAAGACGCTTCGGTTATACTTACTGACAAGGAAAATTATCACCAATCAACAACACCTACTATTTTCCTTCAAAATGTCAACTGCAAGGTAGACAAGGAGAATAATTTCTTTACCATAATTGCATTGCCTCTAAAGATTGTCTCGTTAAAAAGCGGGTTGCAAAAAATGTTCATTAAAACCCACCAAATCACACGGAGTACTGCAGTAGAAACAAGCGAGCCAACGCTCGCTCAACGAATTCCTATTTCAATACTTGTTGCCGAGGATAACACGATCAACCAAAAATTAATGAACAAATCCTTATCGTTCTACGGCTATACAGCCGACATTGCCGCCAACGGACTAGAGGTAATTCAGGCACTGGAAAGGCAGTCGTACGATTTGATATTTATGGATTTACAGATGCCTGAAATGGATGGGCTTGAAGCTACAAAACAAATCGTTTCTCGCTATAAAGATAACCGACCAATAATTGTAGCAATGACGGCTAGTGCACTTGGCGTTGACAAGGATGCCTGTTTCGAAGCAGGAATGGACGACTACGTAAGCAAGCCAATAAAGATTGACATCCTTGAAGAAATGATTATTAAATGGTGTGGAGGAAAGAAGTCAGCTCATCCCGCTATATAATTATCTTTTTAGGCACGGAATATAGTAAACAGGTTAAATTGGTATCAATAGTAAAAAGCCGCTAGAAACCGAGGTGGATTTGTAAGGTTATATGGGATATAGTTAGAAGAATACGGATCAGAATATGTTCATTAATTTTTAACCAGAAGCGATGAATAGTACGACTAGAGATGTACTTCGTTTTACCTCGTCCATTATGCTTAATGAGCTTTTGGAGGGGGTACTTATATCAAATACGAAAGGAGAAATATACTTCGCAAATGAACAAACAAGAAAAATTTCAGGCTACAGCATCGATGATCTAGCAGGGCTAAATATCTTCTCGTTTTTTGGCTTTTCAAACCTCACTAAATGTGATTTGCCAACCCATTTAGAGCCGGTATTTGATTCAATCTTAGGAATAAGTACTCAGTTCATCTACTCTAAACATGGTGACTTTATTCCATTTTACGTAAAAACCGTAAAGCAACAATTCGATAATGAGGTAGTTTACCTACAATTTTTCAGTAGAATACAGATTAATCGGGAAGCCATTCCAGTTATTGACTACTCCTTTAAGATTTTTAGTGAATTATACCAACACTTTCACGAGCCAATAATTGTCGTAAATGAAGATTTGCGAATAGTTTACGTGAACGAAAGCTTTTGTACCCTTTTTAGAATTTCGCTAAATCCCAGTGATTTAACTGGTATGGACTGTTCTAAATCACTAGTAAGCTCTTTCTTATTTAAATCGAAAGAGAATTCAACAGTAGCACCATCCGTTGAACAAGATAATGCGTACACATTTTCGATTGAACTGATTAACACTGGCATTTTTTATATTGAGTATATCCCAATAAAGGATGCTCTCACACCTAAAGGGTGGGCTTGTATTTTTCATTCAGACGAAAACTATTTTATCAAAAAAAGGAGGTTGGAGCAGAGCCGCAAGCTACATCAGACAATTTTTGATGTTTCGTCGATGCTTTTAAAAATATCGCACAGAAAGATATACTCTAGCATTAATAGCAGCCTAGCCATCATTGGCGAAAATTTAGGACTTAACCGAATATTTGTATGCACTGCCTACAGTAGGAAGGGACATTTTTACCTGAGTATCCGCAACCAATGGGCCCGAAAAGGGAACAAAGTACTTATCGATTACAGCTTGCTTCGTAGTCTCAAGATAGATAGCCTAGCCGATCGATTTCTATCACTTTTCGAAAATGGCGGAATACTACACGTAAATGGTTTTGAATTCGACCCTGAAATTCAAGATTTACTCAACTTTCTAAACGTTGAGTCGATGGTTATTACCCCTATCATAAAGCAGGGCTCAATTCTAGGATATATTGTCCTTGAAAATGATAAAAAAGATACGCCATTCGATAAATTAGACGAGAATGCATTGCATATGCTAGCAAATACCATTGGAGGTGCAATGAGAAATAGCAATGATTTTGCCGTACAAACACAAACAAAATACAGCTTATTGAGAACTCACAGCCTACTCATTAAGCACCTCTTACTGGTTAAAAAACGCACTCGTACCCTTAAGAGTCAAACGCTTGCCAACTCACACTTTCTAGCCTCCATGAGCCACGAATTGCGAACCCCAATGAATGGAATTGTTGGTATGGCATCTCTTTTGGCGCAAACTCATTTAACTAAAGATCAGGAGGAGTGTGTACAGGCTATCAAAGAAAGTGGTGACGAGCTAATAACCATCATCAACAGCATACTCGATTACTCTAAAATTGAGCATGGTAAAATGGAGCTCGATGTTGCCCCATTTAGTATTCGCAAGTGTATCGATGATGTGGTCGCTGAGCTGATTCCGCTATCCATCTCACAACAGGTTTTTATTCAATATGCTATAAGCAACATAACGACAGATATTCTCATAGGCGATGTGGCAAAGCTGCGGCAAATAATCGTAAACCTGGTTGGGAATATTGTAAAACAAATCGAAGGAGTTACTCTTAGTATTAGTGTTGGAGTTCTGCATTCCGACAGCAATCCTTTTGCCCCTTACTTATTCTTTAAGCTTGTATTTCCATATAAAAGCAATGATACTCTACAGAAATATGCGGATAGTAAGCAGCCTGTATGTTCGAAGCCCTCATCCTTATTCGAAAGCTTAAACGTATCGCTGGCACGAAAGCTTACTGAGTTTATGGGGGGGCAGTTCGCAATTGTTCAGGATGAAGATAGTTTAACAGCCATTATATTGCGATTACCCATTCATTACCAACACCTAAAAACGAACCTGTCGAGCAGTACGGGTACGAAGAAGGTTATGGTGTTCCTTCAAAATGACGAGGATACTCTCGCCATGTTCACGAAACAAATTGTGACTAATTCAGGCCATGTAGTAACCGAGAGGAAAGATCGAGCAGACATCGTGCTCGTATGCAGTACTTGTAGCGGTACACCCTTAAGAGGGATTAACGAGCTACTAATTTCGCCAACAGGTAGTGGACACTACTTTATACGCCATTTTTCGGGACGATCGGAACCGCTTAGCACTTTAGGAATAACGAGTATGTTCAACTTTCTTCTTTCCAACGAAAGCGGCCCATCTCACGCCGACCATCCTGCCTCCATAGATTCCTCATTTACGTTAGCACATCCGCTACAGCTACTTGTGGCGGAGGATAATATCGTAAACCAGCAGCTGGTTGTTAAAGCGCTACGCCATTTTGGCTACAGCTGCGATGTGGCCAAGAATGGTAGGGAGGCTCTTGAAATGAGTAAGAGTAAAGGATACGATATCATATTTATGGATGTGCAAATGCCCGACATGGATGGAATTGAGGCCGCCCAACAAATTACACACAAACGACGCTATACCAACCCCTATATCATAGCCATGACCGCTAATTCGTGTAAGGAAGATATGGAGCGTTGTACGAATGCTGGAATGGTCGATTTTATAAGTAAACCCTTTAAGATCGAAACACTCGAACGCGTACTTGCTAAGTGGGGCAAAATAGCGACAAAATTGGTGTAAGGATAACTCCTAATGGTGCAATGTAAAATACAACTGAATAAAACGATTTACCATGGAACAGAAAACGTTTAAGGAACCATTAATAACCCTTTCGCAGGCAATAAAGAATAACTTGCTAGAAGGCCTTATGGTAATTTCGAATGATGGTTTAATTCTTTCGGTTAATCCAACAGCCTGCCATATTTTTGAAAGTAGCTCAGCCGAAATGGTTGGAAAGATGTTTGCCGACTATCTTTGGGACGCTCGTAGTGAATTAATAGGCACACCTCCTATAGGTAGCCACCCAGAAGCTTACTTTGAGCAGTATTTAGGAGAATCGCAACAAGAAGGGCGTACCGCAACAGGAACAAGAATACGCCTTCACTGTAAAATTGTGAAATCAAAAGAAAAGCAAAAAGGAGGCTTTCTCGTATTTCTCCAACCACTAACCAATGGCGATCATCTAAAAACAGATGTCGAGCTGTCGTATATACGGCTAAAGGAGCTGGTTAAAAACATGAATGCCGCTGTCATAATTCAAGATGGCGAGCAGAAGATTGTGCTTGCCAACCAGTATTTTTGTAATCTCTTTAGCATTCCGCTAACGCCAGATGAGCTTACGGGGTACTACTTTACTGTTGACAACCCCGAAACAGCCTCGTTTTTTGCATTTCCCGATAATGTGGCACTTCAAATGCAGAAATTGGCTACCGCCAATATTCGAGA
>CAXYUU010000174.1:0-7380 GCA_964292015.1 uncultured Acetobacteroides sp. | reverse complement strand
CCCCATGGACTCTCCCATCGAACACCGCACTGGCCGTTGGCGAAAAGATCGACTACGTTCGCGTACGTACCTTTAACCCATACACCGGCATCCCCGTTGTACTGGTACTTGCCAAGCCGCTATTCGGTAAGTTTTTTGCAGAAAAGAATAAGGATTTAGCCCTGGCCGATTACAAGCCGGGCGACAAGAATATCCCCTACGTAATTCTATCGGAATTTAAGGGAAAAGATATCGAAGGTATCCGCTACGAGCAGCTAATGCCCTACCAGCAACCCGAGGATGGCGATGCGTTCCGCGTACTTTGCGCCGACTTCGTATCAACCGAGGATGGTACCGGTATTGTGCACATTGCCCCTAGCTTTGGTGCCGACGACTTCCGTGTGGCCAAGCAAAACGGCATCGGATCGCTTACCTTGGTCGACAAGTCGGGTAAGTTTATCGATGGGTGCCAGGAGCTAACCGGTCGTTTTGTAAAGAACGAGTTCGACCCCAACTACGTTGAGGGAACCGACTCGGTTGACGTAGACATCGCCGTGAAGCTAAAAGCCGAGAACAAGGCATTTAAGATTGAGAAGTACGAGCACAGTTACCCACACTGCTGGCGTACCGATAAGCCGGTGCTTTACTACCCGCTCGACTCGTGGTTTATCAAAACCACCGCCGTTCGCGAAAAGATGATCGCCCTAAACGACACCATTAACTGGAAACCGGCCTCTACTGGCTCGGGACGTTTTGGCAAGTGGCTCGAAAACTTGGTAGACTGGAACCTGTCGCGCTCACGCTACTGGGGAACTCCGCTACCCGTTTGGGCTAACGAGGACTACAGCGAGATTAAGTGCATCGGGTCGGTTGCCGAGTTGAAGGCCGAAATCGACAAGTCGGTTGCCGCTGGCTTTATGACCGAGAATCCGTTTAAGAATTACAAAGATGGCGATGTAACCAAGGAGAACTACGACTCGTTCGACCTACACCGTCCACATGTAGATAATATCACCCTCGTATCGAGCAAGGGCGAAAAGATGGCTCGCGAAACCGACCTTATCGACGTTTGGTTCGATTCGGGTGCCATGCCATACGCACAGGTACACTACCCTTTTGCCATCAGCAAGGAGGAGTTTGCCAAGGTATACCCTGCCGACTTTATCGCCGAAGGGGTAGACCAAACCCGCGGATGGTTCTTTACCCTTCACGCCATTGCCTCGATGGAATTCGACAGCGTCGCATTTAAGAACGTTATCTCGAACGGATTGGTGCTCGACAAGAGCGGCAACAAGATGAGCAAGCGTTTGGGTAATGCCGTAGAGCCATTCCAGGTTATCGAAGACTTTGGTTCGGATCCGCTACGCTGGTACATGGTTACCAACTCGTCGCCATGGGACAACCTAAAGTTCGACATCGCCGGAGTTGAGGAGGTACGCCGCAAGTTCTTCGGAACACTGTACAACACCTACTCGTTCTTCTCGCTATACGCCAATGTCGATGGGTTCACCTTCAGCGAGGCAGAAGTGCCCGTTGAGGAGCGTCCCGAAATCGACCGTTGGATCATCTCGCTGCTCAACTCGCTTATTAAGGAGTGCGAGGAGGCGTACGACAGCTACGAGGCAACCCGTGCTGGACGTGCCATCCAAACCTTCGTAAACGAAAACCTATCGAACTGGTACGTTCGCCTCAACCGCAAGCGTTTCTGGGGTGGCGAATACTCTAAGGATAAGATATCGGCCTACCAAACCCTATACACCTGCTTGGAAACCATAGCCCAGCTAGGTGCGCCCATTGCCCCATTCTTTATGGACAAGCTGTTCATGGATCTTAACGGAATAACCAACCGCTTTACCGAAAAGAGCGTACACCTGGCACTATTCCCCGAGGCCAACGAGCAGCATATCGACAAGAACCTGGAGGCACAAATGGATGTTGCCCAGCGAGCCACCTCGTTGGTGCTGGCGCTCCGCCGCAAGGTGAGCATCAAGGTACGCCAGCCGCTTACCAAAATTATGATCCCGGTACTCGACGCCACGCTCGAGTCGCAGCTTAAGGCTGTCGAAGGGCTCATCCTAAACGAGGTAAACGTTAAGGAGCTGGAATACCTACACGATACTACCGGCATCCTGGTAAAGAAGATCAAGTCGAACTTTAAGACCCTAGGGCCTAAGTACGGCAAGCAGATGAAGGAAATTTCGGCTGCCGTGAGCGCATTTACCCAGGAAGATATCGCCCAAATGGAGCGCGACCAGAAGTACACCCTCAACCTCGCTTCGGGCGTGGTAGAGATGGAGCTGGAGGATGTAGAAATCACCTCGGAAGATATCCCCGGCTGGCTGGTTGCCACCGAAGGTAAGCTTACCGTGGCGCTCGACATCACCCTCACCGAGGAGCTTCGCCAGGAAGGCGTTGCCCGCGAGCTGGTAAACCGCATCCAAAACATCCGTAAGGATAGCAACTTCGATGTTACCGATAAGATCCTTATCACCATCGAAAACCATCCGGAAATTGAGGCTGCCGTGGCAAACTTTAAGGACTACATTGCAGGGCAAACCCTTGCCAACAGCATAACCGTTACCGAAACTGTTACCAACGGAGTGGAGCTCAACTTCGATAACGATGTCATAATAAAAATTGATGTAAGAAAAGCCTCCGAATAATTATTTTTGTCTAACTTTAGCTAAAACTTAAACGTATGTCAGAAAAGGAAAGAACCCGCTACTCAGACGAAGAGCTCGCCGAGTTTAAGGCGCTAATTCTCGAAAAGATCGAGAAGGCAAAAAAGGACTATGACCTACTTAAGTCGGCTATTAACTACAGCGAAAGCAACGACACGCAAGATACATCCCCCACCTTTAAAACATTGGAGGAGGGTGCAGCAACCCTTTCGAAGGAAGAATCGGGCCGTTTGGCACAACGCCAGCAGAAGTTCATCCAACATCTCGAGGCTGCCCTGATGCGTATCGAAAACAAGAGCTACGGGGTTTGTCGCGAAACCGGCAAGCTTATTCCTAAGGAACGCTTAAGAGCTGTTCCACATGCTACGCTTAGCATAGAGGCTAAAGGAAAGTAAGAATTACCATTCCGAAAAGAATTAAAGGCTGCCCAAATTTTGGGTGGCCTTTTGTTTACCCTAATCACAGCAACAAGTCACGGCCATTCCCATAGGCCCAACTCACAATTTTTCACCACATCACAAATCTCCTGTACCACCTTTTTACCTACCTTCGCCACATCATACCTAAAAACCATACGCTTTGAAAAAAATCATTCTACTACTGCTTGCGCTATACCTAACGCTACCTGCTTTTACACAAAACTACATATCCTACTACGAGTTGGTAAACAAGGCCAAGCTACTAACATTTAAAGGAAAGTTCAGAAAAGCAGACAAACTATACAAGCGGGCATGCAAAATGGCGGATACGCCACATGGACAGAACCTACAAGAAGCCGCCAGAAATGCTTCAAAAATGAACAACGCTAACCTTGCTCTAAAATATTACCAGCAAGCTGCAAACCTAGGTTTCGACCTTGATAAACTACTTCAAAAAGAAGACAGTCTTGTACTAGGTTACCGCATTGCCGAAGTTAAACAACACGAATACATCTCTCCTATTTGTTCCACAATCGACTCGCTCTGCCAACAGGATCAGCTCTACCGACGAAATGATTACGATAACAACTGGAAAAAGCAAAACATAATAGATTCAACCAATATTGTCAAGATTTACGAAATCCGAAGAAAACTAGGTAAGATTCCAGGAATTAAGGAACTAGGGTACAGTAGAACGAAACATTTCACCATCATATTCTGCCACACTCAACCTAACCAACTATTTGACTCACTTGCCTCCATTCTCCTACGGCAAGTAGTAATGGGTGATTTCATTCCGAACTCAATTACCAGCTCGCTCGATAAAATAGCATCTTGCGATGCAGACAGGCCCTACGCTTTTACCAGGTCAATATTCGGGACTGCACTATCCTTCTCAACCAAAGAGAATGTGCATTGGATTATACCCGTTCGCAACTACAAATGCCTTAACAAGCTTCGCAAGTCGGTTGGTCTACCAACGATAGAGCAAAGCTTACTACTAAGCGAAAATAAAACCGTTTACGACGAGGAATTGGTACGAAGGAACTACTCCAAAATATTTATGGAAACCCCACAGCGTAAGCCGTTTATCGACTGCGATGGAAAGTGGATGAAGTAGAAGGAGGGAGCACAACTTAGCATCCCAACGAATTAAAGGGTCGCCCATATTTGGTGCGACCCTTTCTTTTTCTACCCAACATCAACACTCGTCCATAAATTATCTTAGAATCGGGAAAAGATTGCCAACTAATCCAATTCAAATCCGTTTTAAAGCATAGCGTAAGTGTTCAACTAAAACCAAAGAGAAATGAAACACTTTTTGCTTTACCTACTACTTGCAGCCTTGTTCGCATTGGGTGGCTGCAGCACCACCACGATGATTTCGTCGTGGAGAGCACCAGAGGTGCACCGGCAAGATTTGGACAAGATGCTTGTTTTAGGGATGATGGGCAATAAAGATCGCGAGCTACGCGAAAATCTTGAGGTGGCCATTGTACAGGAGCTACAGGATAGAGGAATAAACGCCACCCCTGCCTCAACCGTATTTGGGCCAAGAGGGTTTAAGGGGCTTTCGGAAGATCAGGTTACCCAAAAGGTAAAGGCCGAAGGCTACACGTCGGTACTAATTGTAAGCCTAGTAGATCGGGAGAAGGAAAAGATGTACAACCCGGGTATGGTTTACGCCCAGCCAGTTATGGTAGGCTACTCCCGCTACTACCACCGCTACATGTACGTGTACAAGCAGGTTTACTCGCCAGGGTACTACTCCAACACCACCAGCTACATGCTTCAGGGCGAAATATACTCGGTAAAAGGCAACCAGCTGCTCTACTCGGGGCAAACCAAAAGCTACGACCCCAGCAGCAGCACATCGCTGGCTAAAGGATTTTCCAAAACAATAGTAAAAGACTTGCAAGATAAAGGCTTGCTAAACAACTAAACACCCCCAAGCGCAGCGGCTAAGCCGATGCGCTTTTTTTTTACTCCGCTCCTCTCAATTGTCCCCCAAACAATACCTCTATAGGCAAGCACGCCATTGCCCTGATAAGTACTAAGTAGGCATCCCCTTTCTCCATTCGTCCATTTTACTACCTTAGCTCTACCAAAATAGCCTAACTATACCCTATCGATATGGACATCCTCAAGCTGGCACACCGCCTTACCAGTGCCGACCACTACATACAGCAGGAGACTACCGGCACGCCCAAGGAGCTGGCCACCAAGCTCGATATTTCGGAAAGCCACCTCTACGAGCTGCTCGATGTGCTCAAGCAGCTTGGTGGCCCCATAGCCTACTCGCGCAGCCGAGGCACCTACCTCTACACCCATCCGGTAACGCTGAAGCTGGGGTATGAACCAGCTGTTGGAGGCAGCTATTGATGCCACTAACCCCGCAATGTAAAATGGTTCATCGAGAGATTCCTAATTTCAACAAACCTTCCAATCTATATTTAAATTAAAGAGCTATTTTTGTATAACAACTTGATTAATATGACACAGGATACTGCTATAAAACTTTTTAACGATAAGCAAATACGGACCATTTGGGATAGCGACCAAGAAAAGTGGTTTTTTTCAATTGTTGATGTAGCTGGCGTACTAACTGAAAGTCCTAATCCCCGTAAATATTGGAGCGTCTTAAAATCAAGGCTCAAGGCTGAGGGAAGTCAGTTGACTACAAAATGTAGTCAACTGAAAATGCTTTCGGCAGATGGGAAATACTACAAGACAGACGTTGCCGACACGCAACAACTTTTCCGCTTAATTCAATCTATTCCATCGCCTAAAGCAGAACCATTTAAGCTTTGGCTCGCTAAAATTGGAAGAGAACGAATAGACGAAATCGAAGACCCTGAAATAGGTATTGATCGAATAATGGAAACATTCTTACAAAAAGGCTACTCTACATCATGGATAAATCAACGGCTTAAAAGCATTGAAGTTCGAAAGGAGCTTACCGATGAGTGGGAGAATCGTGGAGTAAAGAAAGGAGAAGAATACGCAATCCTCACTAATGAGATAACAAAAGCATGGAGTGGATTTACGACAAAACAATACAAGGATTTTAAATCTCTTAAGAAAGAAAACCTACGGGACAATATGACTAATTTAGAATTGGTGCTAAACATGCTTGCCGAAGCAACAACTACTGAAATCTCTAAGGAAAAGAAACCTAAAACATTTAAGGAAAACCAGAAAATTGCCAAGCAAGGTGGTACAATTGCAGGTAATACAAGAAAGGAAATTGAAGCAAAATCGGGAAAGAAAATCGTTACAAAAGAAAATGCGAAGCAGCTCGTTGAGAAAAAGAGTAAAGAAATAGAATAGCCGATTCTCCGCTAGGAACGATATACCACATTGGACACCTTTGTGCTTTAAATTATCATCATTATATTGTCTCTGTTAAAAATATATACTACACCTTTTAGAAATGGACATCCTCAAGCTGGCACACCGCCTTACCAGTGCCGACCACTACATACAGCAGGAGACTACCGGCACGCCCAAGGAGCTGGCCACCAAGCTCGATATTTCGGAGAGCCACCTCTACGAACTGCTCGACGTGCTCAAGCAGCTTGGCGGCCCCATAGCCTACTCGCGCAGCCGAGGCACCTACCTGTACACCCATCCGGTAACGCTGAAGCTGGGGTACGAAGTGCCTCAGAATACCCAATAACCTGTTCCGAGCAGCTTATTACCTGTTCCAAATAGGTTAACAACCTGTTTCAAGCAGCTTATTACCCCCCGTAGAGGGGGTAGTAACCACCTACAACCTGGTTATTACCCCCTATTTAAGAGTTAGCATCCCCCTCGGGGCCGCCTATTAACCCTCTTAAAGGGGGTAATAACCTCCTCCCAGGGGGATATTGTCGGATTCCTTACTAGCGCACCAAAAAAAATCCCGCCTTACAGCGGTAAGGCAGGACTTTAAAGAGTACCTAAGGGCAGCTACTTGGTGGTCGCCTTCTTACGAGGAGCTCCGGGAAACTGCTGCTTCAGGTCATCGTAGATTGGTGCAGCACCAGGAGCGTTGCCTGCAGCCACCTTTACCGAGCGATAGAAGCTCATACAGGAGTTGTAGATGTCGGCGCCCAAGAGCGCGTTGGTATCCTCCATCCCCTGAAGAATGGCCGCGAGCCTGTCGATACGGGGGTTCAGCATGGTGTGAGCGGCCATATCGACCTTCAGCTCCGCGGCATTTACGTACGAAGGCACCAGCGGCGCATTGTTGTAAATGTAGCTCGAGGTCTTGTTTACCCAAACCTCCATGTCATACTTCACCCGGCCCTACTGCATCC